>JAITDV010000446.1 GCA_031282385.1 Planctomycetaceae bacterium
TATTAGACCTTTTCTCTAACCTAAAAATACATCAACGCAACAAGAAATCTACAACGAAAAACCGCCTTTAACTCCTCCGAGACCACCCCTAACCCCTCCGAAGGAGGGGAATAAGAAGACGCCTCCGAAGGAGGCGAATAAGAAGAAGCCTCCGAAGGAGGCGAATAAGAATAAGCCTCCGAGTGAGGGGAATAAGGAGACGCCTCATTCGGAGGCGAATATTCCCCTCCTTCGGAGGGGTCAGGGGTGGTCTCCTACAGATTAGCGAAAAGGTCTATTATCAAAATTAATTGACAAGGAGTCCCCATTCAGACGCTCAAACGAACTCGCCGCGAACAAGTTGGCTACCATTAAAACAACAAAAAGACTTTTTCAGGGACAACTATGATATACTGCTGTTCGTCTTATAAATTGCGGGACTCAAGAGCGTAAAAGCTTGCTTTCCGATAGGTAAGCAGGCGGCGGTGAAGGAAATTCAACGTGTGAACTGTTTAAAATTGTTTCGTAATTACTGATGTGCGGTACGACGCGTGAATCTTTGGCTTCGGCAATATCCGATATTGGAATAAGCCATTGACTCTTTTGCCCGTGCAACGAAAAATGTCCGGATTCGTTAATGGTTACAAAACAAAATAATGGGTCTTTGTAAATCATGACGTTGTCGAGAGCCCGATTTGTTTTATGCATTTCGGCAGGATAGCGTCCGCGTACTTTTTGATCATGCCACCAATAGGACGCACTATTAATACTGAAATAATGAATGCCGTTGATAACACGAAATTCATTGTCATGAATATGACCGTTGAAATGACCAATAATTTTTGTGAAACCTGCGTGTTTATTTTCTTGTTCCAGAATTTTCATGACTTTTTCTCTGTTACGAATAAAAAATTTGTCGTGCAAAAAACTCTGATGCGAAAACAAAAATGTCGGAGATTTCGCTGCCTTCAAATCAGCGGCAAGCCATTCGCATTGTTCATCGTTGATATATTCGCACTTACCGCTCATTTTGAAGTAATTTGCTTTTTCGTAATCTATAAATTTACCATCCGAAAAAATATAATTCGGATCAAGCACAACAAAATGATACCCCGCAACATCAAAAGAATAATAAGCGGCAGGCATTTTTAAGAAATCAATTGCTTCTTTTTTGGCGACCGTATCGAGTTCATGATTACCAAGAATGTGATAGGTCGGGCATTTTGCGTTTTTGTATTTTTTGGCGAATGCTTCATTTTTAGGCAAAGGGTTAGCAAAATCGCCGAGACTAATCACAAAATCCGGCTTTTCAATCTCAACTTGTTTCAAAAATTTTTCCAATCGTTCCTCAACATCCGACAACATTCCGTAATGAATATCGGCAATGATTCCGAATTTGATCGGTTGGAATTTTTTCAACGTATTTGATGGATCGGCTTGTAAAGAATCTGTTACAAGCCCTATCATTCCGGCAGTACCGGCAGCTACAGCTGTTGTCAAAAATTCACGTCGTTTCATTATTTTTCTCCGTTTGATTTTATTTGGTTAATTCGAATTTTAATGTTTTGATTCCTTTTT
Organism: Planctomycetaceae bacterium; assembly: GCA_031282385.1. GTDB lineage: Bacteria > Planctomycetota > Planctomycetia > Pirellulales > Thermoguttaceae > WRKP01. Next base: position 1,558 of record JAITDV010000446.1, read on the forward strand.
TGGGAACAGTTGCCGTTAAACCGGAATGACCGAACGTTCCGTACTTTTCAGGAATCAGTGATTTTACTTCATCCTTTGCTTTTGAGGATTCTTTTATGTATTCTTCCTCTGAATTTGTTTCTTTTATTTTCGGTTCGGAAAATTTTGTAATAGTTACTTTATATTCTCCGGGAGCAACACCATCACCGAAATTGAGAGTTGTCATAACAAATTTTCCGTTGGCGTCGGTTCTTGCTGTCGCGGTGCGGCTTTCAGGATTATCAGGATAAAATCCAATACTAGCGTCCGCAAGAGGCTGACCATCAAAATAAACGATTCCTTTCACCGGCACAAGTCCTTTGAGTTGACCGCCTCTGAAACATCCGAAACTGAAAAACAAACATAGAAACAACAACAGAAAATAGTTGATACGATTTTTATTAAACATCGATAAGTAAGTCATAAAAATTACAACAAGGTTAGGGCGGTTTGATGAATCCGCCAAATTATTTAAACTGTTCACACTGTAAATTTCCTTTGCCGCCTGCTTACATAATGGAAAGCAGGCATTTACGCTTTTGAGTCGCGCAATTTTATGGTACGAACAGTGTAAAACAAAATTTCACATTTTTTCTATTTTTTACTACAAAGGACACAGAAATCACTGAATTTTTTTGTGAATTTTCAATTGCAAAATAAGATTTCTTTCTCAGTAGAACTCAATGTTCTCTGTGGTAAATAAAACATTGAAGTACTCGCAAGTCCTAATCTACCGTTGCAATTTCGTCGCCGCAGATTGAACCAAGAGCCCCCCAAATGCCGAAAGCCGATTGTCCTGAATAGCCGCCTTGATCTTTCATACTTTTTCCTGAAACCGGTTGTCCGGCGTATGATCCTGAACCCGGCGGATTCAGACCAAAGGTTACATTAATCATGTCGGAAATAAAGTGTACTGACCCATCAGCCATTCCGGCATTGACGCCGCCATTGTGAAAACTGGTCGGCGGCAACAGAGACGCATCGGTATAAAGTTTATTGCCGGAAGCATAAGCACAACTTGGACTATTTGGCGGTAAAATAACATTAAAACGCGCATAACAATGACCGTAATAACCAAAAAAAGTTCCCTGACTTGCGTAGGGAGTTCCTTTTGAGTAATTAGCGTAACCGCCGTTGCTGCTTTTGTACGTGAGACAAACTTGCGGATTTGTCCAACTTGCCGTTTCTCCGCCAAGAACTCCACCTTTGATATTGTTGTATTGCGAAGGAGCGTCTCTGTTGTCTGGTTTTGAAACACGTTCACTGACAAGGAGAGAATTACTCAAACCGTCTGTTGCTGCCGTAAAGGAAACCAGTACCGGAATAGCATAACCGGATTGCCATGCGCCGCTAAAAGTTTGTTGAAAGAATGTCCGTTTGTTGCGTGTGTCAGAGCCATACATTTCGTTCTCATAATCGCCAAAAGAAAAACAATAATTAGTAGCGGTATAATTGTACCAGCCGATACGTGTATTATTGTCGGACGGGCAACAGTGAACGGAAATCGGATTTTTCCATGCTTCAAAATTGGAATAAGGATTACTTCGTACAGGATTGACAATAGCTACAAAACCATTGAAATCGCCCTTGACGGATTCGATCAATTGATAACGCGCTTGTTGCTCAATAAATGGGAGAAGCCCGACATGGGCTGAGTAATTCAGATTCATTCCCCAACCGAACCCCGGAACAGATTCAGAAACATCATGGTAACTGTGAACTGCCAATGCGTGTTGTTTGATATTGTTGATGCACTGAGATCGTCTTGCGGCTTCACGTGCTGCTTGAACGGCGGGCAACAGCAACGCGATCAAAATACCGATAATCGCAATTACCACCAGAAGCTCAACAAGAGTAAAACCAAAAAACGCCAGAACAGGCTTGGGAGAAATCCCCGTAGAATTATCGTAACGATAATTTGGGCATTCATGCTCTTTACATATCCCCCCCCCCCCTGCCTATTTTAACATTTGCCTTAACATCAACTTTGACATCAAGCGCGACAGCAACCAAATTCGACAATAAATTTGTCTTTCTCATTTTTTTCTCCTCTATTAAAATTTTGTTAGTGGATTTGATTAACGTTACAAAAAAATTATTGAAGCTGCTGGTTAATTCTTTT
>JAITDV010000483.1 GCA_031282385.1 Planctomycetaceae bacterium
AGGTTTTAAGGAAAATCTCGGATAAAACAATAACTATATTGCAAATTATAACTCTAAATTGCAACCAGATAAGCCCAGAATTTATAGCACCAAATGACTTTTTCAGGGACAACTATCTATTCAGCTGTGTGTTTCTTATCGTCAACTATTCTGTTTTTCAAGCCCAATAAATTCACGCGGGACAATAACGTTTTCCGAACGGTTCTAATTTTCAAACCCTTGTTTGTCAAATTACCCTTAGTAGCAAAAAATTCCCGCCCAATACGACATTATACCCTCATGTTTTGTTTGACATTGTCTTAAATTCACCATTGAAAGAATAAGGGCATGTTGAGGGGATCCTGCTTGCTACTAATGGAAATTGGATAAATAAGGGTTTTCAACTGTTTACACTTTAAATTTCTATCACCTTCGCCTGCTTACCTATCTGAAAGCAGGCGGTGGTGAAAGAAATTTAAAGTCTGAACAGTTTAAAACTATCTGAATGTAACTCTTACTCCGGTTCCGTTTTCTTTGGGGTAAATTAATTTGCCTTTGTCCAGCCATACTCCAACACCAACCTTTTTTTCTATCAGCAAAGGACCATCCACCGCAATATAATCAAATAAAGACGCTAACTGCGCAACCGCTGAAACTCCAACCGTTGACTCAACAGAATTTGCACTCGTCAATTTAAATCCTAGCTTTCTTGCCTTATCAATAACTCTTCTTGCCAACGTTAAGCCGCCGCATTTTGCCAACTTTATATTCAAACCATCAAAAAAACCAACACAACGTTCCATGTCATCTTCCGTCTTCCACGATTCATCTGCAAATATCGGAATGTCAATTTTCATTTGCTCCATTGCTTTTCGCAACTTCTCCATTCCATTCCAATCATTCGGCGCCAACGGCTGCTCAATACTTTCAACCCCAAATTCACGCAACCGCTCCAAATAACCAATTGCCGTATTCACACTCCAACCGCCATTCACATCAACCCGAAACGGCGCCCGCGTCTTCTTACGCAACATCTCCAATATCTGCATATCACTACTGTCCCCAAGTTTAATTCTGTACGCCGGCCAATCCGGCATTTCGTCAAAACGCTCCGCTATCCGATCCAACGAATCAAGCCCAATACTATAACTCGAATAAGGTAAATTGTCTGCCGATAAGCCCCAAATCTTGTATAACGGTCTGTCTTTCAACTTGCCCCACAAATCACACGCCGCACAGTCAACCGCACTACGCGCAAAATAATTCTTGCCCAAAATAGGATCAATAAAATGCCCAAACGCAATCGTATCCGCCAACGCATAACGACTAATACGTTCCGCACAACTCTCTAGCAACTCTACCATCGACTCTATTGTCTCGCCATAAAATACATCTTCATGCACCTCGCCATGACCACGCAAACCATCTTGCTCAAGTTCAACTATTATTGTGCGAACCACACTATTCGACTTGCTCGAAGTCGTAAAAACATGTTTAAGCGGTAAATCTACTCGTAATATCCGTAATTTCATCGAATCTCTTTCCGTTATACTTATACACCAAATGTTCCTCAAATTTCGGCAACATAAAAACATTAATACTGGTTCGTCAACAAGTAAATCTGCAATTGTTACCGAAAACTAAGTCACAAACAGTTTAAATCTTCAACTTGATCAAATATTAAATAAACAATAAATAAAAAAATAATCTACAAAAATACCGTAAAATAATTGTGAACACAAATCAACTCTAAATCAAATCAAAACAAATTTAAGAATACTATAGAAAATTTCCAATACGTATTTTTTTGCTTTTACAGTTATTTGCCAAGTTCATTCAGGAATCGGGCAGATGCTAATATTCCTGCATGAAAACTAGTCAATGAAAATTTCTCATTGGGCGAATGCAACGCATCATCATCTTGCCCCCATCCAACTAACAAAACATCCGCACCCAACACGGAATTAAAATTCGCGACAATTGGAATCGAACCGCCTTCGCGAATAAATACAGGTTTACGATTAAATGTTTTTTCGAGAGCGTTTGACATCGGTAGCACAAAACGGCTATTCTCAAGATCAAGCCGCATTCCCGCCGCTCCATGTTGAACCACAAGTTCCCACGTAATCCCTTCCGGCATAACCGAACCAATAAACTCACGAACATTGGAAACAATACTTTCAGGATTCTGAGCCGGCACCAATCTAAACGTAAATTTCGCAGAAGATTTGCTCGGAATAATTGTTTTTGAACCTTCGCCTTGATAACCCGCCGTTATTCCATTTATGTCAAATGTTGGTCGCACCCAGCGGCGCTCATTAGTCGAAAAACCAACTTCGCCGAAACCATTGCGTAAACCAATCGCACTAAAAAATCCAGCTTCGTCAAACGGTAACGACGCAAATTGATTTCTCTCATTTTCAGTCAATGTTAAAACATCGTCATAAAAATGCGGAATTTGAATCCGACCATTTTCATCAATCATTTTACCAAGAATTTTGGACAATATTATTGCAGGATTAGAAACGGAACCGCCGAATGTTCCACTGTGCAAATCACGATTGGGTCCTGTCAAGAATAATTCAAACGCAACAATTCCCCGCAATCCGTAAGTTATAGTCGGTTGCCCTGCCGCAAACATACCCGTATCACTCACCAAAATACAATCACACGCTAACTTCCGCTTGCCCGCATCCGAATGTAAAAATTCATCCAACCCTTCACTGCCAACTTCTTCTTCGCCCTCGACAACAAACTTGACTTGATAAGGTAACGAATCCGTCGTTTTTAGAATTGATTCAAGAGCAAGAAAGTGTGTGAGAAATTGTCCCTTGTCATCTGTTGCGCCTCTCGCGTAAACATTTCCGTTACGAATAGTCGGCTCAAACGGCGGCGATAACCATAAGTCCAACGGCTCTGGTGGTTGAACATCGTAATGACCATAGATCAAAACAATAGGCTTGCCCGCAACAGCAGGCGTTTCTGCATAAACTATCGGATGCCGCCGTGTCTTTATTAAATCAGACTCAAGCCCAAGACGACGAAAACCATCAACAAACCATTGCGCACAAATCGTCATATCAGATAAATGAGATTCATCCGCACTAACACTCGGAATCCGCAACACCTCAAATAAACCAGATTCAAACGCCGTCCTATTGACGCTAATAAACTCTTCAAAATTTGACATAAATAATCAGATACTTTTAAACCATTCACACTTTAAATTTCGTTTACCATCGCCTACTTACCTATCGGAAAGCAGACTTTTACACTCGTGAGCCTCGCAAACTATAATACGACAAGTATAAACTGCTCACACTTTAAATTTCCCTTACCGCCGTCTGCTTACCTATCTGAAAGCAGGCTTTTACGCTCTTGAGTCACGCAGACTATAGTACGAACGGTAAACAAATATTTTTTTATTTTTTGTAGAAGTAATTTAATTATTTTAATTTTTCAGTTCCTTCTCGTCTACGGATAATGAGCCTGATAGGTACTTCGGCAAAAGGTAATTCGTCGCGTAGGAAGTTTATGAGGTATCTTTGGTATTGCGGCGAGAAAGCGTCGGGCATATTGCTGAACAGTACGATTGTAGGCGGTGCTATTGTTACTTGGGATGTGTAATAAACTTTGGGTTTGCGGAAATGGTAGAGCGGCGGCGGATTATTGTCAAGAGCAGCCGTAACAAGTTTATTCAAGTGCGCTGTTGAAATACGTTGTCTGGATTGGTTAAATAACATCTGTGCGTGGTTGAGCATCATTTTTATATTTTTGCCGGTTTTGCCCGTAATAAACGCAATCGGCACATAACGTAAATCTGAAAAAGTATCACGAATATATTCCGCCCACCGCTCTGTCGGCATTTGACCAACCATTGTATCCCATTTATTTACCACAAAAATACACGGTTTCATTTCTTCTTTTATAAAATTAAGCAACTGTATTTCAATCGTTTGAATTTGAGAACACGCCTCAAAAAACATCAATATTACATCCGCTCGATGAATACTTTTTTCGGCGCGGTTTGTACTGTAAAATTGCAAGTCGTTTTTGATTCCTTTGCGTCTGATAAACCCAGGCGTATCGATTGCGACAAAAGTTTTGCCGTCCATTTCAAAGCGAACATCAATTGAGTCCCGTGTTGTGCCGGGCAAGTCTGCTGTTATAACGCGGTCTTCATTCATTAATGTATTTATAAAAGTACTTTTACCAACATTTCTGCGTCCAACAATTGCAAGTTTCATTATCGGTTCAGCAATATCTTTGTTATTTTCTCCGAGTAGATTATTTGTTGTCAGAGTTTCTCTGATTATTTCTGTCAGGTTTACGCGTCCGCGTTTTTGTTTTGCGCTGACAATTATTACGTCCCATCCGAAACGTTGAAATTCGTTGGCGTTTTTTTCATCGCGTTCGTTATCAGATTTGTTGGCAACAAGCAATACGGGCGAGTCAAGCCGCCGTAATTTCTCCGCCACCACTTCATCAAGCGGCACAAGTCCACTACGGGAATCGACCACAAAAAGAATAAGATCAGATGTATGAAGCGCAATATTGATCTGTTCTTCGATATGTTCGGAAAGATTATCTTCATCAACAATACCGATTCCGCCCGTGTCAATCAATTCAATATATTGCGGTTCGTCGGATTCAGGATTAAGGTCAAGCAAGAACGTTACTCGATCACGAGTTACGCCAGCAATAGAATCAACTATCGATATACGTTGCCCGATCAGCCAGTTGAACAAACTTGACTTGCCGACATTCGGGCGACCAACAATTGCAACTTTAGGAATATACACGTGAAAAAATTAAAGTAAATTTTTGTTTTAATTAAAGGTGGTAACTATTCTGTGAAATTTTTGTAAACTGTTCACACTTTGAATTTCCTTTACCGCCGCCTGCTTACCTATCGGAAAGCAGACTTTTACGCTTTTGAGTCACACAATTTATAGTACGAGCAGTATAGCTAATTCATAAAGATAAACAATAATGAACATAGTCTAAATTCTATTCAATCAAATCACAAAAGCAACTAGTGGAAATCACAAAAAACAAAGTAACTATTCAGCCGCGTAATTCAATCGTTTAGGAAAAAGGTCTAAGGAATAGGAACAAAACAGACAAAAACGCAGCGATCTAAAGTAAACAACCTTTATTTATCCAATTTCCCTTAGTAGCAAACAACGCCCAAAAAAATGCGTCCTTATGCCCTTATTCTTTTGATGGAGAATTAAGACAACATCAAACAAAACATAGGGGCGCGTTGGTGGGAATTTTAAACTGTTCACACTTTAATTTATTTTACCGCCGCCTGCTTATCTATAGGAAAGCAGGCGGTTACGTTCCTGAGTTGCGCAATTTATAGTACGGGCAGTTTACGATCTTGAGTCTTGTAATTTATAGTACGAATAGAATATTTTGATAATTGCGGAGATTATGAATATTACTGCGACTGTCAAACTTGAATAAACGGCGGCGTTGAGTATTGTTGCAAGCGTATCAAAATACGGAATGAATACGAGTACCGTGCCGACAATAAATACTCCGAACACAAACCGTACCTTACGTGAATAATTACTCTTGATAAACAACAAACCAACAAACAACACAACCAAATACGAAATCCACCCCAAAATAACGCGATTTACCGAATTGGCAAGTTTGACCGAAACCTCTTGAATATTTTTTGTACCAATAAGCGAATAATTTGCACCTACATTCAAATCGTGATTAATAACAACTGTTACGGGTTGGACGGTTTTAAGACGGCGTATTTGTTGTTTTGTTATTTGCAATGAGTTTGACAGTTTTGTTTTTTTATCATCGTTATTCGTTTTAGAAGAAAAATTTGCCATTTCGGACACTTCAGATATTGCAGTCTTTGAATCAGCCATAAGAGGTGGAGTAGAACGTGGAGTAGAACTAGGTGCAGAAGCGGACTCACCATTGTCATTCGCGCAAACCATACTGACATCTGATTCTCTTGAATTAGAATTAGATGGGAACTCCCGTCCTGATACATCTACATTTGGTGCTGTCTGCATTGCAACATCTGCCTTATTCAATATATTCCAATTAATTTCAAAAGTCGGCAACCATTCGAAATATTGCGACCAATCAGATTCTTTGTACGCAACTGTACTAATTATTTTGGTACCGACATTAAAAATTTGAAATACTGCCGGATTAAATTTATCTGATATATTGATAGCAGCATCACCAATTTTCGTTACAGTATATCCGGTTGGCGGAATGACTTCCCATTTTGTCTGCATTACCGGAATAACAACATTGCCTTCCGCTTTCTTAACACTCAACGAAGGAAACGATAACCTTACATTCTTTAGCGGATTATTACGGTTATGATAAACAAGCTCAATTCGTCGTAAATTGTTGCTCTTTTGTATGGATTGCTGATTTGTTTGAGTGTTATTTTTTAATTGTTGTTGAATTGGAATCAAAATATCATTCCCAACGCGTTGTGGTTTGATAGTTTGTCCATCGAGTTTAACCGACCATATTTCATCATTTCCGCCAAGCGTCAACTTAACCGAAACGCCCTCTGTACAAATATCATACAACACTGAATAAATTGTGCCGCTTTCAGCGCTGTCGCCAAGTTGAGCAATTATTGTAACGTTTTTTATCACTGCCGTAACAAGCGGTAACAATTTATTTCTTTGCATCATAACCACGACATCGCCATTGTCCTGCACCACAGAATAAACGCCAATCAACCGCTTACCAGGTTGATGGTGCATTCCCGCAATCGTACCAACATCAATCGAACGCAATACGTTAACCTTACCGATAGTATTTGCCGTTTCAAGTAATTCTTTTTTATTTGTGTCGGTCAAGATTTGTATGTCGAGTTCTTCGTCGCCTTGAATTGCGAAAATGTCGGATTGCCAAGCGACATTTTCGGCAATAATTACGGGCAATTTGAATGGTTGCGGGGCATTATTATTGTTGGTGTTTTTATCTCGTTCAATTGGAATATCAAAATTAACATTCAGTTTCAATAAACCGGATTGCGGTTTCGACAACAGAACTTCCCATCGCCGATACTTTTTACCGTCAACTTCAACTTCGCTGCTAAATGTTTCTTTGATTTCGCTCTGTTTGTAAGTAGTATGTATCGGTATGAGTCTCGTGTTAGGTTGATGGTTGTTACCGTCAACATTCGCTGACGATACAAAATGATCATTAATCTTTTCAATTGACACCGTGTTTGGAGTTGCAATCGGTAACAAAAATGAGAGACGTTGTGTTGAAGCGTGTTTTGCGGTAAACCAAAGCTCGTGGTTGACGTGCAGCAACGTTGGAGTAAAAGAATAAATTGACGCCGATTTGACATTCAAACGCGGTTGTAATTTCTCAAGTTTCAATGCCAAATTAAAAGGTTTCGTAAGATATTCATAAGCCAAAACGGTTTTTATAGATTGTTCCGCCAAACCAATATGGGCGGGAACCGGTTGATTGGGATTGCTCGGCAACGCAACAGGAAATAAATTTTGTTTCACAGAATCATCAAGCGGAATAAGATTCTCATCCGCAGCAGGAACAACTTCCCAATCTGTTTCGCCGCCGAATTGGATTCCAATTTTACCTTGTGCATTTGTTGTGTTGACGATATTGAATAGCGGGTAACTGATTTTCTTTTCGCTGTCAACAGTGAACCATCCTTCAACTGTACCTGTTGCAAAAAGAGAAAAGCGGAACGTTTCACCAGGAATGATTCCATAAGGAAACTGAACGGCGAATTGTCGTTTATCTGTACTGGTTTTATTTGTGTTGACTTCGCGAAATTCCAATGTTTTTTTGGAGTCGGTTATTATTGACGAAATTTTCCAATCTGTTGGTGTCTCAATTATCGTTTCAAAAATTTTCCCCGTGCGCGCTGTTATTGTGTAATCAATTTGCAATGTTGGCGTTTTATCTGCAAGAAGCAAAATTTCGCGTGATTCTACTTTACAATCTGTTTTCGGACGTTTGAAATTTGACTTAACTGAAAATTGGTCTCGCGGCGCGTACCATGCGGATGCGAGCCGAATAAGCGGTGATCCCGGAACCGTATTCAACGCACTTGGCGGAATTGCACTTTGCAGCGTCAACGGATCAATTGGATAAAGTTTATTACTCACGAGATCCGTCATCTCAAGCTCCTGTTCTACAAGCAACCCAAGCACAACTGAATTCGCTGCAACATTAACCGGATTAAAAATCGGAAACTGCCAGTCAACAGATTTCTCACGCGATAACTGACTGACTTTGATTGCTGACAGATAAATTGTAGTAAGACCGGGCAACTGTTCGCGGAATTTGAGTTTTAATCTATCGGGTTGGATTTCGTTGGTATTTTTTTTGCCTTTTTCAACATTCCATTTATCAAGTAAAACCGAAGCAACATCCGTAATTTCAAATCCTGCCGGAATCTCGAATACAGCTTCGGCGATTCCTTGATGCATTTCTGTCAATGATACGGTTGCGTGCAATCTTTCGTATTGTTCGGTAACTTCAGCAAACTGAATACTTCGCGCAAGTACAGCTTGATATGTGCTTGCGCGGTGAGAGTTCAATGACATTGTAAGATCGGTCTGTCGGTTACCGGCTGGGGGCAACAATTCAAATTGAGTTGTCAATAATTTTGTATTATTTTCGCCGGCGTGTTCTTCGATTTTACGTGATATTACTGACGCGCCGTTTTTAAGTTCAACATCTCCCGAAATCATCAACCGCATTGAATTTTTTGCACCGTAAGGCAAATTAAACGCAATACGTTGCCGCGTCGAATCTATCTCCAACGGAGTTGTTGCAACAATTTTTATTTTGTGTTGTTTTTTACCTTGTAGAACCAGGAGTCCTGTTTGTTTTCCAGCGGATGTTTGTGGTGGTTCATTGTGAATTTCCAAAGCAGCTGGTTTTTTTGTTTCAATATTTATTGCTTCGATCACGGATACTCGGTCAAGCGAAAACGGAATCGCAACAATATCGTCCGTCAAAACTTCTATTTCAAGTTCACCTTCGATCACCGCCCGCAAATCCGCAACCGAGATTTTATAATCACTCGCAAGTAAAACCGCATCAACAGGACTACGAGTTTTGGTTTTATCACGGTCAAGTTCCAGTAACACCTCACGTGCTTGCTTGCGTAATTTTTCAAATTCACTACGTTTGATCAGTAAACTATTTTTCGCTGATTCAAAAATTACGCCAATTTCATTTGCTGGTACATAAATCTCACGCAACTTATTCAAAGAGTCATTTAACGAATATTCCGGCTTGACAATTGGCGCAACTGTCGATACAGGCAGTGGAGGCGGCGATGGAGGAAGCGATAAAACCGGAACTGGTTGCAATGGCGCTGGTTGGGAAGACGCTGGTTGGTATGCAGTTGGTTGGGGCAGAGCCTGATTGGATTCTGCTTGCAATACAAAAGATTGCAACACGCCCGCCAATAAACTCATTATTGTAACGAAAAATAATTGTCTAGTTTTCATTGTTCTGCCCTCCATCTTGATTATTTGTAACAATATTGTTATTTAGTTCTGAAGTTGAAGTTGAATCTGAAACTGAATCTAACACTGGTTCCGTAATTACACTATTCTTTTTGCGCAACGAAAATATACAACCCAACAGACGGAAGAGTAAAATTATTCCTATTCCCCAATAAACTGCTGAAAGTGTTGCCAGATATTCTGTCAAAGTTGCCATTATGAATCCCGTGAATACGCAAATAATAACTATCGCAATTGAAATCTGAATCCATTTTGCCAATGGAATTTTTATTGTCAAAATCCCGTATAAAATCAACAAAGCAAAAATTATTGAGCCGAAATTTGTATCAACTATATTGATTTTTAGCGATGTATTATTGTCGGGATAAATCGCGCTGAACGGATATTCTACTCCTGCAATTTGAAAATCATCCCGCGGAACAGAATACTCTTTCCGCAATGATTCAATCTCATTGAGAACAGATTTTTTTGTAACCAGAATGCGGTCATTTTCATTTTTTTGTTTTTCGTACGAAAATTCTCTTGACCAATTTCCGCTGTAACCGACAATATAATAGTTGTCCGGTACGTAAACAGACAAGTCGGCTTTTTGGATTGCTGCACCGGATGTTTTACTGGATTCAGAATCGTGGGCGGGGAAAGTTGGAATTACTATTTTGTTCTTGCAAGGCGGTTCAACTGTATAACGAACATCAAGCAAAAACGGAGTATCCGGTGTAATTGAAGTCAAAGGAATCATATATTTTGCAGTTGAATCGGCTTCAAGAGCGACTCGTCTGTTATTGATTCTGACTTCGCTAATTTTGGCGGTTTCATCGAGAGCCATTTCGAGACGTTGTTGTACGCTTCTGATTTTGAACAAACCTTGTGCGGAGATGCCTGAACCTTCTTTGGCAAAGAATAAATTTGCGCGTATAATTCCTTTTTCGATACTTGTTCGTTTAACTTCTTCAAGTTTGTAGCGTGTTGCGATTAGTTCGAGCAGCCAATTATCGTAAAATTCAAAAGCCGCAACAGCATCTGGAACGCGGTCTTTTTCATCAATATCGCCTTGCGGGTCGATTGGTTTTAATCCGTTTGATTTATCGGATTCACCGAGGTCAACGCTTTCAGATTTGGAGACAATGATTTGTCCCCAGATACGGTCAGCGGGTTGTTGTTTATGCGGAATCAATCTTGGGACAGTGATGTTGATGGATTTACCGATTTCGGGTTGGGCAATTACATCTTCCCAGTTCAATTCAAATTTATTGATGCCGCGAATTTTATCGCCGCGTGAAAATTCCCAAGCCGTATAACCTTTCTCAACATCGTCAGGCGGCGGAATAATTTTAGATTCACGCCAATTATTATTTGTTCGGCTGAGATTTATTCGTCCTGAAATTTGTTCGGGAATATCGATTCGGATCGAGTTTATTTCGCTGAATTGGATATTGTAATTTATTGTTACGTTATGTTTGATTGTGCCGGACTCAACCCGAACACGATGTACTTCTTTCAATGTCAATTGTGGTTTCCGTTTTTCCGCCTGAATTTTGAGAGCAACAATATCCTGCGAAAACAAGAATCCTGAACGCGCCTGATCTTTTGACAATACCCAATCTTTGTCAACGATTTGTTGAATTGAGACGGGTTGAATCCCTTCGGTTTCGATTGGATTTATTCGGAAAGCGTCATCGACTTGCAACAACAATTTGCCCGAAAATTGTTCCGCGAAATCCGTCGGCATTGTCGGCAACTGTACTGGTAACTCAAATATTTCTCCAGTTTTTTTATTATGGACATTGGCGTTGTTTTGGTAACCGTAAATTTGAAGTGCTACTCTACCGATAGCTTTTTTGGACAATGCGATTGTCAACAATTGGAATTTATCGTTACCTTTAATTGTGTCGAGGTGATAGGAATCAACTTGTGCGCCCGTGTAATTATGTCCATCGAATGAGTGAACGTTGTAGCTGGTGAATGTTGTGGGAACGTAAAGTTTGAGTTGAAACAGACCTGCCCGTTCAATATTGAAAAATAACACGTTGTCCAATCTAAAATTGTGATTATTAAGAGTTACAATTGCCTGCGAAGTAGCGGTGATTCGCGGTTTAACTTTATTTACGGCAACTGCGAGTTTGTAAGAAGAGGACGATATACGGAATGCAGATTCCCATTTAGTCTTTTGTAATTGTTGGGGCAACTCTGAAAAATCCATTCGCAACAAACCAGCGGTATCGGTCGTTTCGCAACTTATTTCATTTGTTGTTTGGATTGTTAGGATACCTTGTTGTCTTTCAGTGCCGACAGCGGAAAGTTCGGGGATGTTTAGTTTGATGGAAGTCTTAGATTTATCATTTGAGTTTTGTTGTTCTTTGAAGTCAAATAATTTTTCGAGTTCAAATCGGACAAGTTGCCGTTCTTTTGCCGGTTCAAATAAATCAATTTTGATCGTTTGAATATCATTTTTCGATTCAACTTCCCATTTTTTTATGTTTGAGTCAATAACACGCACAACCTTTTGATCGGCAGGAATATTTATTGCGAGACTTGCAATTGATGCGCGGCTGATGGTGTATTCAAATTCTGCGGTTGTGCGGTAAATTCCTTCATCAATGGTGGTTTGTTGCAAGACTTGTGTGCTGATAAGAGCTTCAAGACCGGTTGCGCCTTCAGCTTTAGGCGTCCAAGCAATTTGGATTTCAGGCACTGTTCCAACAAATGCGTGCAAGACAGTTTGTTTTGAGTCTTTTTCTTTTTTGTCGGTTGTGGCGGCGATTGATGGTGAGAAATTTATTTTGACGTCGGATTCGGGAATAATCACTGTCCAACGACTCAATGGAGTTTGAGGAATTTTAAAGGAGACTGAATTTTGACCGGGTGATTTTGAGATTCCTTTTGCAAAATGCAGAGTCAATTTTAATTGTTGCGGTTTGATTTCGTTTTCATTTTTGTTTTGTGTAGTTTTATTTTTTTTCTTTTCGACGATTAGTTTGTAGCCTGAGTTGGGGTCTCCGTTTATTTTTGCGGATTCGCCGTTTATTTCGGCTTTGGTAATGGCGGTATCGCCGAGTTCAACAGGTATTTCGTGCCAACCGTCTTTGAGCAATTCGATATTGAGAGTCGATTCAACTTGTACAATGTCATCTGATACTTTTACTGTACTGGACATTTCGGTAATCATTGCGTTGATGGGAGCAATTGGCGAGTCGGATTTTTTCTGATTTTCTTGAGCGGTTTCAAGTAGTTGTTTGTATTTTTCGTAAGGGACAAATACACCCCCGTCTTTGGTTTCAAAGTTATTGTTGAATTTGTTGTAAGGAATGTAGATTACGTTTTCTTTAGACGGAATGTTTCCGGTATTATTGGTTGGAGTTGTGGTAGAGTTGTCTGAAGAGGGAGTAGTCTTTGTTAGGTTGATATTGGGTTGCGGCGGTTTTGTTGAAGGAGTCGGAGGAGTTGGAGGAACGGTGGAATCGTCACATAATAATTTTGGACTTAAAGGATTAGCAATCAGAATTGCAAGGAGAGTAAACAAAACGAAAAACGATATTTTTGTTCGGAAAATTTTTAACAACATGAAATTGACCCTCACTAATTTTTTATTGGTTGATTGTTTGGTTTTTATAAACTGTTCACGCTTTAAATTTCGTTTACCTTTGCCTTGCTTACATATCGTAAAGCCGGTCTTTACGCTCTTGAGTCAAGCAATTTACAGGACGACCATGTGTATTCAAGTATATTAAGGCAATCGTTACAACTGGAATCGAGGATAGGTTCTAATGCATTGATTATAATATAGTACGCCAACTGTATGTCAACAATAGACGAGTAAAAATAAATTTCCGTAGCTCAATCAAAAAAATTTTGTAACTATTCAGTCGTGTATTTTTTCATCAAACATATTCAAAAAATAGTTACAATTCCGTAATTTGGCATTGGGGTTTGTTGATTTAAACTGTTCACACTTGAATTTTCGTTTACCGCCGTCTGTTTACCCATCGGAAAGCAGGTGCAGGATAATTGTCTATTTGGTTTATGGATCAACAGACAATTACTTAAAATACGCTAACAAGTATTTCGTTCTTAAAGGACATTGCATAACAACCCGCCCCAACGCGGCGGGAAATGACTCCCACAAAAAGCCGCCATGTAAGGTAGGGTGTGTAAGATTGGTCTTGACTTACATCACCAACCCTGTTGAGATTCATTTTCTTTAATGTTTTGCAAATTAGAATTTACAAAAAACCAATACCCTTAAACATGGAGGTAACAATAAAACCCCAGCAGAAATCAAAAATTGGCCAATTGCCAAGAGAAATTACATCAAGCCAACCCAAAAGTCCGCAAATTGAACAAACGTAATCGTGAATTGAACAAACGCAAAGATAAATAGACCTTTTCTCTAACCTAAAAATACATCAACGCAACAAAAAACCTACAACGAAAAACCGCCTTTAACTCCTCCGAGACCACCCCTAACCCCTCCGAAGGAGGGGAATAAGAAGA
>JAITDV010000581.1 GCA_031282385.1 Planctomycetaceae bacterium
ATGTTTTACGTTATGCGGAACAATCGTTAATCGTAGTGGTTCTTGTCTTGGTTTGACGACGTTACATGTTGCAATCGGAGAAGTGGTTGGTTTTCCTATGCGGTCAGCCCTTTTTGAAGGTCATATTGCACCGGTTTATATGGACGGCGAAATACCGATATTTATTGAAACGACACGTCACAGTAGTACGATGTATGAATATTCTATTCGACAACTACACGGAAAACCAATCAAAATATTATCACATGAAGAATTTTTAGCCGTTCATCTTTCCAATCGTGCATCGTTTGTTTATGCCCGTGTTGGTTTGATGGATGATGCTGTTTTTTTAATTGATTCGGCATTAGAAATTTTTCCTGATTATACGGCTGGCTGGATTAACCGTGCAATAATAATGAAACAAATTGATAATGTTAAGGAAATGCGGCGTTCCATTGATATGGCAAAATCACTCAATCCAGGTATTCGCTACGCAAGAACTATTGAACAAATTGAAAACAATAACTTAACTACAAATTGAAAGTATGAGCCAAACATCTGAAAACATAGACGAAAATAATGTTTCTACAGACCCCTTGGATGTATTGAAACAAGAGATTCTTGCTATTATTGACGAAAAGTTTGATATTGAGGCAGTTGTGCAAATGGTCGAACAACTCGATTTTTCTAAGAAGCTCAATGTTTCATTACAAAAATCATTTCAAAGCCTTCAAGCCGATTTGCAACGGAAAGAGCAAATGATTCAATATCTTCAAGGTCGTCTTAACAATCTTGAATTGGACATTGCCTTACTCAAGCGGACTGTTGTTTCACCCTATCCTTTTCCGCCGGTTCCTCAACCGGTTCAGCAGACACCTGTTTGTCCTAAAGTTACAACATCGCCGATAATGGAACAACCAACCAAAGAATCACAAACAAACGATAATCGACAAGACATTCGTCCTCCGGATTTTTCCAAGTTACGGGCAATGACTGTTCCAGAACCGACCAATAAATTTGTTCCGTCGCTAAAATCGGAACAAGAAACAATAGTAACTTAAATAGTTGTATTAAATTGTACTCATACAAAAAGATTCATTCGATTGCCTGATTTTTTAATCGGGCAATTTTTTTCTGAATAACCGACAATGACTAAAAATTCAATATCCGAAACTCAGGCAATACCTCCATTAGAACAAAAACAATTCCGCACTTTTTTTGAAAGCATTTGGGGATACATTGTCTTTCTGTTGTTGCTTTTTAATTTTTTCTATTTTTTCTGTTACGATCCCAAGTCTCACTACTCGCTTTCACATTCACTTTGGTATGCAGATTTTCGTTACTGATCGGATTGGATATCGGGTTGTTGTTGGCTTGTTTTTCTGTGGGCGGTTGTTTCGACGTTGGCAGCGTTGATTATTCCGAAAAATGAGAAATGGATATTTCTTTTGCGGCGGTCTTTTTTTCAAAAAGTAATCGGTTTACTTTTTGTGTTTTGGCTTTGGTCAATATGGTACAACTACGCAACATTACCGCTTGCAACAGTTTTTAAGCCCATAACTTCACCGGTTACAAATTGGATTTATAAAAACTATACACTTCCGCTTGCCGATTATTACACGACCGGAGAAGGTTCTAATCTGATGATGTTACCGGTTATCTGTATTGTTGTTTTGATTATCACTTATGTAACATGTCGTGTCTTGTATTATTTCCGATGTAGGAAACATTCAAATAAAAATTCAAAAACAATTACCTCTTTACTTTTACTCGCTTGTATTTCAACAATGCTTGGAGCGAATGATGTTGTACCGCCTAAAAAAGTGGAAACATCAATCGGTATTTATGACGTCAAATCTAAAGACGATATTTTCCAGTTTACAACAGAACAAATCCGAGAACTGATCAAAATGGAAAATGATCGTAACAAAAGTAAAACAAAAACACCGCATCCGGTTCTTGTTTATTGCTTTGAATAGCAGTCATTTCAATATACCGGCGGGAAGTACAAAAATTCAGAAATCAAATACCGGTTGCGTGTTCCGCAAAAAATAAAACCAGGTAAAAAATATCCGTTAGTCATCCATTTGCATGGAGTTGGTGAAGCAGGAAATGACAACACGCTTTCGTTAGCTCATCTCCATTCAATTTTACCGCTTATGATCGGAGAAAAACAACAAGATTTTTTTCTGTTAGTAACACAATGTCCGGGTAATAACCGATATTGGAGATCTTCCGAAAATAAAGATGGTAATTTGGATGTTGCACTGGCAGCTATGGAAAATGTAATAAATAATTATCCTATTGATGAACAACGATTGAGTGTTTTTGGTTTGAGTAGCGGTGGTCATGGTGCGTGGCTTTTACTTTTGAAATGTCCCGAAAAATTTGCCGCAGCCGCTATCGCCTCTATTTCTGCTCCAGATAGTCCTTATTTATCAAAACTTACAAGTTTTCCCATTTGGACATTTCGAAATAAAAATGACAAGGCTGCTTCGGTTGAATCTATTCGTGAAGCAAGGCGAATTATCAATGGTTCAGGAGGTTTTATGAAACTGACACAATTCGATCTGGACGGACATGCGGCATGGCATCCGGTGATGGATGAATATAATTGTTTCAGTTGGATGATTGCGCAAAAACGCGGTGGTTGG
Organism: Planctomycetaceae bacterium; assembly: GCA_031282385.1. GTDB lineage: Bacteria > Planctomycetota > Planctomycetia > Pirellulales > Thermoguttaceae > WRKP01. The sequence continues at coordinate 2,634 of JAITDV010000581.1, forward strand.
TTCAATCAGCCGCTGGAACGGAAAATTTATACTTATCGTTCTATGTCAAATTGCTTTTTCGCTTTCTTTTTGCCGTTACTGCTTGCCACTGGAATGTTGATTTTTCAACGGACAAAGTATTGTGAACGATTACATGAAGGAATTGCTAAAGAATTTTATTACAAACATGAAGACGATGATGACAGCGATGTAACAAAAGATTTTTATACATGGACAGACCACACTGGAAACAACGAACTGAAACTCAAATTAATTGATGCAAAAAATGGAATGGCTCGATTTGAAATGTTGGACGGGAAAATAATAGTAATGAATATTGTTCGTTTTTGCCTTAACGATCAGGAAATACTGAAATCATATAATGAACAAGTACCCGATAATCAATTCCGAATCTGGACAGATGTTTCAGGAACACAAAAGATTGAGGCAAAACTAATTGGTGTTCTGGGGCACCAAGCATGGTTACAATTCAAAACCGGACAAACCAAAACAATAGATATCAACAATTTCTCCGAAACCGATCAGAAGTTGATACGTCAATTTCAAGAACAAAAATCTTCTACTTGACTTCAGCATTAACAGGTTTTGTGTCGGCAATACTACCCAATGCTCCCCAAATACCAAACGGCGATTGACCTTCTTTAACACAGGCTTTTCCAGTGTAATCGCCGCCATAATCAATATTGTTAGAAATAAACCGCACCTGACCATCAAGCATCAAAGCGTTAACACCAGTCAAATGATAACTTGTCGGCGGAGCAAGAAGCGGAGATTGGTCATTGGTTCTTGTTGCGCAACTCGCACCGTTTGGCGGCATAATTGTATTGGTTATGGTGAAAAAATGTTGACCATCCGCCCAACGTCCGCCAGCCCAAGAACGATTGATTCGTACAATATTTTCGTCACCAATAAAATAATCGCCTTTCACTGTTTCCCAACAAAGTTTCAGATTTTGTTTCGTCATATCTTCACTAATTGGTTCTTTCATATCAAGCCGAACACCACCTTTACTACTGATTCGTTCCGATACTTCTTGTATGCCGACATTATTGATATGACGCACGAGCTTGTTTTATTGTCGTCGTTGATTGATTGGGCTAAGTTCGATTCGCAGTATGAATTCAGTTACCATCCCCGCCAAGGCGCGCCGGGCTTGCCGACCCGTCTGATGGTTGCGCTTCATCTGTTGAAATATATGTTCAACCTTTCAGACGAAGAGTTAATTGCCCATTGGATAGAAAATCCTTATTGGCACTATTTCAGCGGCGAACTTTATTTTCAATCACATCAACCTTGTGATCCTTCACAACTATCACGTTGGCGTCAACGCATCGGTGAAGAGTCGCTTGCGTACTTTATCGCTCGCCAACGGGTATCCAAACAAACTCGACACGAACAAGATGACCATTAAACCAATAAAAAAACTTTTTCAGGGACAACTAACTAAATTAACGCAAGCCAGCGGTTAAAACCTGCGGAAATTTTTTTATATTATTACCAATCGCTTGTTTTTGGCTCGCGGACGTCCAGCCTGCCGAAAACTATGGAACGCTATTTTGTTGTTGCGTGAAGACGTCCGCGAGCCTACAAAAGAACCATTTTGTTATAGTTTAAAGTATAATGACGGCGTAAATATTCATTGATTACAACAGGCGTCGAATATAAAATTTCAATTATTTTGAAAAAATATTTTTTTTATGAAAAAAAGACTTGTACATTGCTAAGCGGGCTTATTATACTTTGTGCCTTCGTTGTTTTTAGTATTATATTTTGAATCGTTAAAAGTACCTTTTGTAGGAATACGGGCGTCTTACTGTAACAACAAAATAACATTCCATAGTTTTATACAAGCCGGATGTCCGCACAATTGATTTATAACAATTTTTAGTACAAACAGTAGAATATTTGCGAATCTTTCCGCGCAGTTAATTGCGTCAACTTCGGGACTATTGACGAAATAAAAAATCAAAGTATAAACTTCATTTGTTTTTTATTTTTTCAATACCGAAAAAATAAACGAGTTCAATAGACCTTTTCGCTAACCTGTAGGAGACCACCCCTGACCCCTCCGAATGTGGGGAATTATTCCCCTCACTCGGAGGCGTCTTCTTATTCCCCTC
>JAITDV010000638.1 GCA_031282385.1 Planctomycetaceae bacterium
CCCCTAACCCCTCCGAAGGAGGGGAATAAAAATATGCCTCCGAAGGAGGTGAATAAGAAGACGCCTCCGAGGGAGGCGAATAATTCCCCTCCTTCGGAAGGGTCAGGGGTGGTTTCCTACAGGTTAGCGAAAAGGTCTATTAATTATTATTGCATTATTAATTTATTATCCGCAACTCAAACCAAATGGACAATAACTGCAAATTTTCTTCAGCTCAAATTTAGTGGAACGTACTTTGAAATTTTTTGATACTATGCTGTTCGTCCTATGATAAATCGCGTGACTAAAGAGCATCAAAACCTGCAAATGAAATTAAAGTACGAACAGTTTAAAGCCTGTTTTCAATAAGTAATCAGGCGACGGTAAAGGAAATTTAACGTGTGGACAGTTTAAACATAAAAACCAAACAACTTCAATTTAAGTCTATTTTTACACCTTTGTACTGCCGGATATTGAAGTACGTTTGGACTTACAATTCACAACGCCCAAATGAAAAACAACAACACTATTCAAACATTGACAGCAGCGCAAACCGCGTTGAGAAAAGGCGACGTCAAACAAGCAGAACATCGATTCAAAGAACTTCTCAACTACGAACCTCACAACCGCCATGCTCTCGACGGAATGGGAATGTTGCATTGTCAACTCGGAGACTCCAAAAAAGCTATCAGTTTTTTTCTTGAAGCTCTTAAAAATTGTGCGTCCGCTGATCCCTACACGCTCTCAGATATAACCGACACAAACCTGACTAACACAGATAAGGCTGCTATATTACTGCATCTTGGAATAGCATTGCGCACAATCGGCAGCGATAACGACGCACTCGAAACCTTACAACGCGCGTACTCAATTGTTCCGAACTCGCCTGAAATTGTCCTCAATCTTGGACAGTTGCACTTTGAACTCGAACAATTCGACGAAGCTATTGGTTGTTTTAGATTACTCACGGAACTACAACCGCAAAATCCGTCTGCTTGGCTTACTCTCGGATATATTCTTTATACAAGCGGTTTTTTCAAAAATCAGATAAATGAAATTTGCGCAACAGAAATTCCCGAATCCAATAACCAACTTCAAAACAAATCCGACTTCGATAAAAATAAATTTAACGAAGCGCTCGCCGCATTCAAAACCGCACAACAACTCGATAACGCATCACCTGACGCTTGCTTTTATATTGCAGAAACATTGAGAACCGCAGAAATGTTTCACGAATCATTGCCCTACTATCAACGCCTGCTACAAATTGGAAACGAGTTGCCCAAAGCCGTACAAAATTACGGGAAATCATTACTGGCAGCAAAAAATCTTGAATATGGTTGGGAGGCGATGGAATTTCGTTTTATTGCAGAATTCGGAACGTGGTCAACTCATTTGTTGCCGCAATGGACACGAACACGTGAAAAAAATAATGATGATCAAAAAACAAAAAATATACTCGCTTATGCCGAAGACAGTATTGCGTCGGAAATCATGTTTGCGTCTTGTTTGCCGGATTTGATCAATGAAGTTAGTCATTGTGTAATTGAGTGTGAGCCGTCGTTGCATCAGTTATTTCGGCGTTCATTTCCACGTGCCACAATTGTCGGAACTTCACAATGTGAAATAGGCAAACCGCTAAATATCGGCAATTCTGATTGTCTTGAATCTGATGTTGTTCAGGACGTGTGCAAGAATAATTGTAACAATAATATTTGGGGAATTGAGCTTGACTCGCAAGTTGCATTTGGCAGTTTACCGCGTTATTTTCGTCAAAGTTACGATGATTTTCCGTTACGAAAATCTTATCTTGTTCCAGACCGTGATAAAGTTAGTAATTGGATTGACAAACTCGCCGGTCTTGGAAATATGGCTAAAATCGGTGTACTTTGGCGCGGTTGTTGGAGTTCGGAATCAGCTAGACAATGTACGGTTTCGATTAGTGAGTTGCGAAATATTATATTGAAACATCAAAACGATGCTGTTTGGATCGATTTACAAAACGGATCAGGACAAAAAGATTTTGCGAATTACAGCCGTAATGTTTCAATCAGATTGCATCGATTCAATGAAATATTTCAATATGATTTGGACATGATGGCGGCGTTATTGACGGCGTTGGATTTGGTGATAACACCTCCCGGCTATGTTGCTCATCTTGCGGGTGCGTTGGGAGTCAAGACGTGGTTGTTGTTGCCGTCTGGTTCGGATTGGCGTTGGAATCTTGGCAAACCTGAATCGCTTTGGCATCCGTCAATGAAAATTTACCGCAAAGGAATAGAGCAAAGTTGGGATGAGTTATTTGAGGTAGTTGGAGTTGAGTTGGATTGTTTTTTAGGCTCGTTTCGTGTGCAGAGTGATTGTATGAATTTTGGACAAAATATTGCCCAAAATGAACCGGTAATCATAAAATTCCCGTCTGAAATTAATTCTCATCAAACGGCGTCAACTTCAAATCAGACGATTTTCAAACTGAAAAAAGCAAGTTAAAACCAAAATGTTTTCTTCTCGAAATAACATTCCGGTTCAATGTCAGATATGCGGATTTCCTTTTGCGGTTCTTGTAGTGAAAGGTGTGCGTCCGGCTTGGTGTCCGTCTTGCGGTTCTGAGTTTACATGTTCGTCTGTTGAAGTCGATTCCGATACCAATTCGCTGAATCCCGACCCCGCAATAATCGTCAACCAAAACGAATTTTATTACAATTCAGATCAATTTGATACAGTTGATAGAAATATCGTTACAGAAAATATTGATACACAGAATAATTACGCGGACAACAATAATATTGATATTGACAAAAATATTCAGACAGCAAATAAAATAGATAATTCTTGTAACAATAATTCAACTTCAGATTCAAACGTGCGTTATTCTGTGTTTAGGCGTTGTGGAATTTTATTGACGACGGTTTCAATACAGATTATTGCGTTGATTATGTTGCCGGTGTTGATTTTCTCGACGGCGGCAAATGTTGATTTGGGAGTGAATGGTGATGGTATTATTGATAATGAAATTTCTGTAACGAAAATAACGAATCCTGATTTGTCTAAAGATGTAACGCAATCCGAGCTAGACGTATTGTGCGCAGCTTCCGCCCAAATTGAACCGGTTACATCGAAATGTAATACGGTCGTTGCAAATGACGCTGTTACCGAAAAAAATTTGGATTCTACAGAATCAATGACGCACAATCCGAATACTAAAACTACAACTAAAATTAATGATACAGGAGATTATGACAGTTGTGAGTTCATCAATTATTCTGTTAAAGAGTCGTTGCCTCAACCAACAATTCTCACATCAAACAGGAGCAAGCAGCCGCATAACGCGAAACATGACGACTTGCGGGAACGTGTTGGAGTTGAACGTGCGGTTCATGTAGAATCGGCGGATTGTGACGAGCCGGATTTGAGCAAGACAATATCTGATGACTTATCAAAATCATGCGATGATTCTGATTTATTGTCAAGCAAAAATGAAAATATTAAAACTGAAAACGAAACTGAAAATAAATACGAAATTGAATACGATAAAGCCAATGTTGGTGCTAAGGCTGTCGGTAATGTTGACGGCGAAACTGACAACTTTGAAGAAATGGAATCTTTATCTTACGAGATGCGTTTGGAACGTGCGCGAGAATTGTTGCAAGAGGGCGGCAAACTTGCGGCGGTTTCGCCGGAGCGTGGTTTGCAGCTTGTGATTCAGGCAATTAAATGTTACAAAGAGCTGGGACAAACTATTCCGCCAGAGGCAAAATGGTTTTTGAGTAAAGCGTATGTTATGCAACGTTGGGGTGAGGCGTTGGTGGAGAATATTCCGAGTCTTGAAAGTATGTCGATCAGTTCTGATGGTCAATGGCTTTGGTGTCGTTGTGAGGATAATACAGTTTGGATTTGGGATATATTGCGTTCCAAGAAAACGCTTAGCGGGTTCAAGTTGGAATCGGGCGATTTGAAGATTGCCAAGTTGGTTTTTACGCCGGATTTTCGATTTGCGTTTGGGGTGGGAGTTGATGGTTTGGTTAGGGTCTGGAATATGGAGTTATCGGAGCCGGTGCGTTCGGTAGTGTTATTGGGCGGCAGAGTTTCCAATCCTGTTGATGCGAAAATTTCACCTGACGGTCGATGGCTTGTTGTGAGCGGAATTATCGGCGAAGTTGGACAAGGCAGCGATGCAGGCGAAGGAATAAGTAGCGAATTTAACGGCAACGGCTCAGGTACCGCATGGTTGTGGGATTTGAATCCGATCAAAAATTGGGATTCGTTTTATAGCGGAGAAGAGTTGAAACCTGTGATTTTGCGCGGACATAACAAGCCGATTCGAGTAGTACAAATCAGCGATGATTCAAGTTGGCTGGCAACCGGTAGCGAAGACGCAACAGCAAGAGTTTATAACTTGCGAAGTACATATCCGGGTTCAGAGCAAACAGTATTAAAAGGACACCAAGCCGGCATTATATCCGTGATTTTTTCGAGCAAAGGCGGATGGATTGCAACAGGAAGCCAAGACAACACAGTACGTGTGTGGCAATTATCCAGTTCAAAAAATCCGCCGGATTCTGTTGAATTGCGCGGACATATTGGTTGGGTGAGTTCGTTGGCGGCGGATGATTCAGGTAATCGGCTTGTGTCTGGAAGTTTTGACAAAACAATACGCATTTGGAAAATTCCAGCAAAAAATATCGAGCAATCCGCAATACAAGAACCAGTTATAATTCAAACTGATCAAGGTTCAGTAAAGCAATTACTGTTGACGCGAGACGGTAAAATTCTGGTTTCTTTGGGAGGTGATTTTAGTTTGAGGTTGTGGGGGGTTGGCAACGGCGGAGATTTCGATTTGAAGAATACGTTCTTAGTCAGGAATCGTTTATTGCCGATAACAAACGCTGCAATCACACCTGATGACCGTTATCTAATTTTTAACTACATAAACCAAAAAGACTCCGTAAACAGCGGAATAAGATTACTACATCTACGACTCGAAGAATTACTCAAAAGCGCAGAAGGATTATAACTGTTCGTACCATAAATTGTGAGACTCAAGAGCGTAAAAGCCGGCATTCCGATAAGTAATGCAGACGAAGGTAAAGGAAAATTAAAGTGTGAACGAAATACATTGGAAAATTTTATACACGCTACTGAATAGTTACATAATCTAAATGGAACGTATCTATTCAGTGGATTGTTTTTTTGTGTTGTATTGGCGAGCAATAAGGCTGAAAGCCTTTAATCAGTAACGTATGGCAACGCCTTACGAAAGAATTACGATAACTCAAGCCTTGAAACGGCGACATCAAAACTCAATTGAACATGCCAAAAAAACACAATACATTACGTTGCACATCGATTTAATGATTACGCACTTTCAGGGCTAAATTTGTTTTTATCCTTTCCGTAGGGCGATGCCATACGCTAATGATTTTGGGATTTCAGCCCATTGCCAAAAAAATTTTAACTCAAAACATTTCACGATAAAAAACGCCCCCAACTGAATAGTTACAATGGAACTTCTAAAAAATTCTTTTTATATAGCTCGTACTATAAATTACATAACTCAAGAGTGTATACTGTTTGTACTATGAATTGAGTGATTTAAGAGCGTAAAAGCCTGCTTCATATAAATGAGCAGGTTGTGGTAAATGAAATTTAAAGTGTGAAAATTTAAAGTGTGAACAGTTTAGAAATTTCGGTATAAATTATTAGAATAGTGATTTGGGATTTGGGATTTGGGAAATCAAAATGAACCGGTTATTATTTATTTTTGTTACGTTTATTGGATTTTCTTTATTTTTTAGTTTGGACAATGTTTATTTTGCGAGTTGGGGCGAGAGTCTTTTTGAGACGCGGCAACACAATTTTGGTAAAGTTGCAATTGGCGCGAAGGCAGAATATCGGTTTGCAATGACAAATCATTTTAAGCAGAATATTCGCGTAATTAGTCTTAATACTTCGTGTGGTTGTACTTTGTCTGAGTTGAGTTCCCAATTTATAGCGTCTGGCAGCACAGAGTATTTGACTGCAACTCTAAACACAAACGGACAACACACTCTCGAAAATAAAGCAATAATTACAATTCATTTTGAAGTTACGGTTGAGGGACGTGTGCTGTATGATTCAGCGCAACTTATTGTATCGGGGTATATTCGACCTGATGTTGTGTTGTTGCCGGGTGTGATTGAGTTTGGCGCGGTGAAACGCGGAGAAACTGTTGTGCGGCAAATTAGACTTGAATATGCAGGCGGCAATGAAGGATGGGAATTGACAAAAGTTGATCGAAGTAATCCGCACATTCACGTTAGAGCAGAAGCAATTCCATTTCCCAATGGTTCATTCCGTCAAAACGGAGAAATTCATTATCAAATCACCGCGACTCTCAAACCCGATGCTCCTGCTGGTTACGTAAGGGACGTTATAAGATTTTCAACAAACGAAAAAAATGAATTAAATAAAATAAACGAAAAACAAACACAAGATGATTTTGGGAATTACGAAACAAGCAGAGAAAACGAAATAATTATACCAATAAACGGAGTTGTAACTGAACCATTACAAATTAAACCGTCGCCGTTTGTGATTGGACTTGCAGATAATGAAACAAGCGTATCAAAAAATATTGTTATACGTAGCAATAAACAATTCAAGATTTTGAGCGTGAGTTGTGAAGACAAACAGCTTGGATTTACTTTTGCCGAACACGAAAGCAGCATCCAAATTATCGCCGTATTTTTTCGTACAAAAAATAATACCTACACCAACCACCACAACAACAATAACAAAATCCAAATCCATACTAATCTGCCCGAACAAAAAATAATTACCATCGAAACAATAAAAATAAATCAAAACTCTGAAAGAAATTTGTAATATTTTTTTGAAAACATTTCGGCTTTCGGCAATTTGTCGGCAAAGGTGCTATTGACAAGATTCAAAGATTGTGTATTATTTATAGACTCAAGTTTGGCTTTAGCGGGTTGTGATGTAGTTTTTGGGCACAATAATTACCGACCAACCGCACAAAAATTGTGTAATTCACAATATCACCCAAAACTTTTATTCCATCTTATCATATCATAGCCTGCCTATTTCATAAGTAACTTTTTGCCGTAAAGGTCTCCGCCCGTGTTATGGGCATACTGCTCGTACTATAAATCGCCTGATTCAAGAGCGTAAAAGCCTGCTTTCCGATATAGGTAAACAGGCGGCGGTAAAGGAAAATTCAAGTTCGAACAGTTTAAAACATTGAGAACGTTATTTAAGAAACAGTCAGTTGTATCCTATAACCTAATTGTCGATATTTACAAAAATAATTTTTTCTGGATAGGATCTGATTATATTTCGCATTTTGAGAACTGTAATACTTGTTCTGATATGGTTAGTAGTAAGTTTGCTTTTTATGTTTTTTGCTTTTTATAACAAAATCTTTGTTACGTTGGCTCGTTGGCTGATTAGATCAATAGCTAATTATTGGTTGATTCATACTGATTTTGCATGCTTTTTTC
>JAITDV010000002.1 GCA_031282385.1 Planctomycetaceae bacterium
CCTCCAAAGGAGGGGAATATTCGCCTCCGAAGGAGGCGTATTCTTATTCCCCTCCTTCGGAGACCTCTTCTTATTCCCCTCCTTCGGAGGGGTTAGGGGTGGTTTCGGAGGAGTTAAAGACGGTTTTTCGTTGTAAGTTTTTTGTTGCGTTGATATATTTTTAGGTTAGAGAAGTTGATGTATTTTTAGGTTAGAGAAAAGGTCTTGTGAACAGTTTAGAGTTTTGTAATTTACGGGATTGTAATTGATTGAGGTGTATTTAACTTATACGTAAAGAATTATGTTGACAGAAACAAAAAACGGTAAACGGCGAAAGCAGATTAAAAATTCGGATGCGATTGATACGGTATCTTTTGAACATGTTCCGCCGCACAATCTTGAAGCGGAGCGGGCGGTTATTGGTGCGCTTTTGCTTAACCCGATGCTTTGTGATGAAATTATATCGCGGTTGCATGACATTGATTTTTATTCTGACGCTAATAGACGTATTTTCAAGAATATAATCGGACTTCGCAATGACGGTTGTGGGATTGATATTACATTGCTTGCAGACCGGTTGTCAAAAAGCGAGGAGCTTGAAGCTGTTGGCGGTATGGCGTATCTTGGTGAATTGATGCAATCCGTCCACGTTACATTTCACGCAACATATTATGCCGCAATTGTCCGTGAAAAATCTTTATTGCGTCAATTGATTCATATCACTTCATCAATTACACAAGATGCGTATTTGCCGGATGCGGTTTCAAAAGATTTGTTGAACAGGTCTTCACAACAAGTTTTTGAGTTGTGTGAGTCGTTGACAATGAATATGATTGTTGATATCAAGACTGCGCTTGATTCAGTGCGGGATTATATTGACAATAAAATGCGCGGAATAATGGACGGTATCAAAACAGGATTTCCGCGTTTGGATGAGATTCTTGAGGGTTTGCATGCCAGTGAGTTGATAATAATTGCGGCGCGTCCGTCAATGGGCAAAACTGCACTTGCTACTAATATTGCGGAATATGTTGCGATAGATCAGAAGTTACCGGTGTTGATGGTGAGTTTGGAGATGTCGGCGTTTGAGTTGACGTTGCGAATGATATGTTCGCGGGGTCGGATAGATAGCGAAAAAATACGCAAAAACAAAATGCTGCAAGCGGATTTTGAGAAATTTCAAATTGCAACAAATGAATTGTCCGCCTCGCCAATATATATAGATGAAACGCCAAGCCGGACAATTTCAGAAATAGCAGCAGTTGCAAGACGGCTTAAAAGACAAATGAACTTGCAGTTACTGGTGATTGATTATATTGGTCTGATTGAGCCTGAAAATTCAATGGATCCGCGCCAAGAACAAGTTTCAAAAATCGCAAGACGTTTAAAAGGACTTGCGCGTGAGCTTAAAATTCCGGTAATTTGTCTAGCGCAATTGAATAGACAAGCTGAGATGACAAAAGACAATCGCCCTAAATTGTCTCATTTACGTGAATCGGGAGCAATTGAACAAGATGCCGACGTCGTGATTTTTATTCATCGTGAAGACAGATATATGAGTCAAGAGGAAGCACTTCAAAAAGGACTTTTAGGCAAAGCAGATATTATTGTGGCAAAACAACGAAACGGCAGAATTGACGATACTGTTTTGCAATGGACTGGCGAATTTACCAGGTTTGAAGACCCAACTCATCATACGTATGAGGATTATAATGATTTCACAGTATTTTCAGGCAACATAAACAACGATAATTTTGAGTCTGACGCAAAACAATGGTCAACAAACAAAAATGTTGATTACAATACAATCACAGACGAACCTGAAGTACCGGATACATTTTAAATTGTTCAAGTGTAAAGAGTAATAATAAAAATTTTTATAAAGGTTTATGACAATGCAATTGATAAAAAAATATCTTTTCTATTTATTTCGCTGGCAACTTTCTACACCGATTCTAGCAATTGTTTTATGGTGGTTGCGCGGTTACAACGGAATAATTGTAACGATAATTGCTAATTTTATTGGCGGTTTAATTTTTTTCTGGGTTGACCGGATTATTTTTCGAGTGGAATTTACTAATCCGCTGTGGGAAATTCGAAACAATATCGTGTGTGCTTCTTGCGGTAAAGTTTGTGAAGGATACAGACTTGTCAAAACAAAAAACTATGACCGAATAAATGACAAACATCCCGAATTCCGTTGCACCGAATGCTCAAAAGAAAAAATTAAAGAATTATCCGAACGCGGAGTAATCATATAAAATACAACCCGTAAAAATTCCGTATCATTTCACCAAATATACTGTTCGTACAATAAATTGCGCGGCTCAAGAGCGTTAAAACCGGCGGCGGCAAAAGAAATTTAAGGTGTAAATAGTTTAAAGATGCTCAATAAATTCCTATTGTGTGATTTTTTGATTTTGTGTACAATCCCGCCTCGTGTGTATAGACCTTTTCGCTAACCTGTAGGAACCCCCCCCTAACCCCTCCGAAGGAGGGGCTAGGGGTGGTCTCGGAGGAGTTAAAGGCGGTTTTTCGTTGTAGGTCTTTTGTTGCGTTGATGTATTTTTAGGTTAGAGAATTAGAGAAAAGGTCTAATTTACAATATGTTGTTTTTTAGGATTTAGGTGAACTTGTACGGGATACCAAAATTTTAAGTGTAAACGTTTTAAAACTACGGAGGGTTTTGTGGACAAATATTTTTATAGCATGAATCCAAATGATGTAAATGGAAACAGTCATCGGTTTGGTAATATTTGTGATGGCGGTAGAGTTGGCTTCCGTAGCATTGTAGAATTTCATGGCGGTAATAACAGCAATAACAATAATAGGTTAACGGATTTAGCGGGCGATGTTATATTTTGTAACAATTTGACGGAGCGGAATTGCAGTGTCAATGATTCTTTGCGAAATTCTGATCCTCAACCGGATATTTCATCATCTGAATTGCGTCGTGCGATTTCTTCTACGCAACAATTTTTATTTAATCATCAACATCCTGATGGTTATTGGGTAGCCGAGCTTGAGGGGGATGCGTTACTTCAGAGTGAGACGATATTGCTTCTTGCGTTTCTTGGCGAGGAGGATTCTGAGTTGGCGAGTCAATGTGCGGTTCATTTGCTGGATACACAACTTCCTGACGGCGGTTGGGGAATGTACACGGGCGGCAAATCCGACGTCAACAATACAGTGAAAGCATATTTTGCACTGAAAATTACAGGTCATCCTGCCAACGCTGATTATATGCAAAAGGCAAGAGTACGTGCGCTTGAGTTAGGCGGAGTTGATGGGGTGAATAGTTTTACGCGATTTTATCTTGCTATTCTTGGTCAAATTCCGCACGGTGTTTGTCCGGCGGTGCCGCCTCAAATGATGCTTTTGCCGAAATGGTTTCCGATTAACATATACTCAATGAGTGCGTGGTCGCGAACGATTTTTGTTCCGTTATCAATAGTTTCTGCACTTTCGCCGGTGCGAGATTTGCCGCATGATCGCGGGATAAAAGAGATATTTATCAAAACGCCGGACAAATGGGGTTCGCTTGTTGCGCCTGGTAAAAAGCGGACGTCGAATCCATTTTCGTGGGATTTTTTTTTCCGGTTTTGCAACTCAATGATGTGGGCTTGCCGTAAACTTGGAATTACGCCGTTACGAAAACGTGGAATTGAATCGGCGAAACAATGGACATTAGAACATTGCAAAAACAGCGATGGACCCGGTGCGATTTATCCGCCGATAATTTGGGGTTGGATTGCGTTTAAGAGTCTTGGTTATGCGGATGATTCGGCGGAGATAAAATATTTTCGCAATCAACTTCAATCGCATATTATTCGTAACGAAAAACGCGGCAGTATAAGAGTGCAACCTTGCAAGTCGCCGGTTTGGGATACCGTGTTGACGTTGAAGGCGTTGATGCTTGGCGGATTAACGGCATCTAATCCCGCGGTTCGTAAAGGCTTGCAATGGGTGCGTTCAAGACATATTAAACAAGACGGTGATTGGAGTAAAAATTCAAAAAATAAGTCTGAAGTTGGCGGTTGGTGTTTTGAGTTTAACAATGCTTTTTATCCTGACAGTGATGATACGGCAATGGCGTTGATGGTTCTTGCGGGACGTTTTGACGAGGCGAAGGTTGTTGCGGGGTCGAGTTCTGATCGGATTATGTTGAGTGAGATCAGGGACATGATTGATGAAGTTTCGGGCAATCGCGGCAAATCCGGCATGTTACCGCCGGAATTAAGATTGTTGACGGCGGATTCAAATGATACGGTTGAGGGTGCAAAGTTGAGTATGCTTGATCTTGCGGATACTACGGCTGCGCTTGAAGGTGGTTTGCGGTGGTTGCTTGAGATGCAAAATAAGGATGGAGGTTGGGGAGCTTTTGATCGGGATAACAATAGAGAATTTTTGTGCAAAGTTCCATTTGCGGATCACAACGCAATGATTGATCCGAGTACGCCGGATTTGACGGGACGTGTTATGGAATCGCTTGGACGGTTAGGATTTAGGGTTGGGCAAAGTGCGGTGATAGATCGGGTTGTTTCTTATATTAGACGAGAGCAAAAAGCGGACGGCAGTTGGTTTGGGCGTTGGGGTGTGAATTATATTTATGGTACGTGGCAAGCGATTACGGGATTAACAAGTGTTGGGGTATCGGTTGAAGATTCGGCGGTTGTGGCGGGTGCGGATTGGCTGTTATCGCATCAACATCCGAGCGGTGGTTGGGGCGAGTCGCCGGATTCGTATTTTGAACCGTCGCTACGCGGACATGGAACTCCGACAGCATCACAAACCGCATGGGCGTTAATGGGACTTATTGCAGCCGGTAAACAAAATGATAACGCCGTGCGGCGAGGTGTAAGATTTCTTTTAGATAGACAAAGGGAAGATGGAACATGGTATGAACCGGAATTTACGGGAACGGGGTTTCCAATGGTATTTTATCTCAAGTATCATTATTATTCGGTGTATTTTCCATTGATGGCGTTATCGCTTTACGCTGCAAAAGCGGAAGCGGTAAATAGTATGGCTTGCGATGAAGAGACAATATTAAAGTTGAAAAGGATCCGGGTATTTGCACCAGAAAAAGAATTTTACAACAACGCAAGACCAGATGATAAACCGGAAATATTTGAAATCGCAATACCAGAAAACCAAAAAGAAAAAGAACAAAAAAAATCGCAGCAAAAAACAACATTAAAAATTTTTGTTTGCTAACATTATGTACTCATCATCGTCCAACGAATCGAACTTGCAACTCTATTTCGCAAAACAACAAAATCAAATTTTTATTCGCCTCCTTCGGAGGCTTCTTCTTATTCCCCTCCTTCGGAGGGGCTAGGGGTGGTCTCGGAGGAGTTAAAGGCGGTTTTCGTTGTAGTTTTTTTGTTGTGCTGGTGTATTTTTTGGTTAGAAAAAAGAAACACTAGACCTTTTCGATATCTTGTAGGAAAACAACCTTTGACTCCTCCGAGACCACCCCTGTCCTCTCCAAAGGGGGGAATATTCGCCTAACTCGGAGACGTCTCCTTATTCGCCTAACTCGGAGGCGTCTTTTTATTCGCCTCCTTCGGAGGCTTCTTCTTATTCCCCTCCTTCGGAGGGGTTAGGGGTGGTCTCCTACAGGTTCGCGAAAAGGTCTATATTAATGAGCGTTAACTTTTTTTCAACATTAACCTTTTTCAACATTTCAACATTAACAAATTATGTCTAAAACTAAAAAAATCCTTGGTATTGATCTTGGAACAACTTATTCATGTGTTGCGTGCATCAACGATTACGGACAACCGGAAGTTATCCCAAACGCAGAAGGTGAACGTACTACACCTTCTGTTGTTTGGTTTGACGGTCAACGTGCGGTTGTTGGTCAGG
Organism: Planctomycetaceae bacterium; assembly: GCA_031282385.1. Taxonomy (GTDB): domain Bacteria; phylum Planctomycetota; class Planctomycetia; order Pirellulales; family Thermoguttaceae; genus WRKP01. Next base: position 5,851 of record JAITDV010000002.1, read on the forward strand.
AAGCAAAGGGAATGACAAGTATGTATCCTAATTCCGTATGCAGTTTTGTAAAACGCGATATGGGAAATGACAATTATGCTTTTGATGTTGACGGAGTTCAGTATGTACCTGAACATATTTCAAGTCTAATTCTACGTAAACTTGCCAAAGATGCGTCGCAGTTTCTCGGCGAAGAAATCAAGGACGTTGTGATAACTTGTCCTGCCTACTTTTTCATTAAGGAACGTGAAGCAACAAAACGCGCCGGAGAAATTGCCGGTTTGAATGTATTACGTATTATTAATGAACCAACTGCTGCGGCATTTGCTTACGGTGTTAAACCGAACGAAAATATAGAAGAACGTTTTGTTCTTGTTTATGATCTTGGCGGCGGGACATTTGATGTTACCATTGTGCGGATTTCCAAAGACGGCGTGGATGTTTTGTGTACAGACGGCGATCACCAACTCGGCGGTAAAGATTGGGATGACCGTTTGGTACAATACCTTATTAAACGTTTCAACGATGAAAGCAGACAACACGCCAAAATAGAAAATGACCCTGAATTATATTACGATGTTTTGCAAAAAGCAGAACAATGTAAAAAACAACTATCGGACAAAAAAAATACTAAAACAACTCTTTCTTATCAAGGCGACAAAGTGCAAATTGAAACATCACGTGAACAATTTGAACAATTGACAGAAGATTTATTAGATCGAACTATTACTTTAACAAACAACGTTCTTGCTGTTGCACGGCAAAAAGGTTGTACGAAATTCGATCAGTTAATTCTTGTTGGCGGTTCGTCCCGTATGCCGCAAGTTGCCAATAAATTACGAAAGAAATTTTCAATTGAGCCGCAAATTTTTGAACCTGATGAAGCAGTTGCCAAAGGCGCAGCAATTATCGGTAACAATATTTTTGTCCAACATCTTATTGATGAAAAACTGAAACGGCGTTCCTCTAAACTGACAGTTGAAACTGCTTCACCGGAAGAATTAGAAGTTGCATCGAAACAAGTTGCCGACGAAAACAATTATACTCTTGAGGTTGTTACAAACGCGACAAAAAGGGCAAAAAATGTGTCTAGTAAAACATTCGGTATTACTGTTCTCGATGGTTACGACGCCAAAGGACAACCGTTGCTTTCCGTTTCAAATTTAATTTATCGTAATACTCCGCTTCCTGCAGAACGTTCCGAACAATACGCAACAATCGCCGATAAACAACAAATTGTTGTAGTGGAGCTTGTAGAAAATATGAGCGATGCTCCATTGCCGGGTCAACCGGAACCTGTTGTTAATCTTGACAGTACAGAATCGCTTTGGAACGGAGAATTGCCGGTTAAACCCAATCTGCCGAAGTATTCGCCAATTGATGTTACGTTCCGCATCGATGAGAATGGACGCTTAACCTTGATCGCCTACGATCCGGCAAGCAACGGAAAATTAGAAAAAACAATTCCCGAACAAAACGCCGACACACAAGCTAACATGGAAAAAGTTACTCTTCTTTCCAGAGCATTAATCATCGAATAATTTTTGTTACGTTAAATTGAGTTTTGACACAGCCCCACGCTAATAATTCAAGACCTTCAACCTTATTGCTCACAACACAACACAAAAAAATCCACTGAATAGATACTAAACCTTTTCTCTAACCTAAAAATACATCAACGCAACAAAAAAACTACAACAAAAAACCGCCTTTAACTCCTCCGAGACCACCCCTAACCCCTCCGAAGGAGGGGAATAAGA
>JAITDV010000004.1 GCA_031282385.1 Planctomycetaceae bacterium
GCGTATTCTTATTCCCCTCCTTCGGAGGGGTTAGGGGTGGTCTCGGAGGAGTTAAAGGCGGTTTTTCGTTGTAGTTTTTTTGTTGCGTTGATGTATTTTTAGGTTAGAGAAAAGGTCTATTAACTCATGCTACGCACCGTAAGTAAAAAAATCGGTAAAACAACATCCCATAGAATTTGAAATTTTTCCCGCCCATTTAGAGGCATTGCATAACAACCCGCAGCAACGCGGTTGGTTAAAGCCCGCTCCTAAATTTTGCCCTGAAAGAGCAATGCCAATCCGCTTTGCACTGTCCTTTCAGGACGAAATACATTTTCAATTTTTATACACGCAATTGAATAGTTACTTCCAAAATTAAAAAACACCTCTTGACTTGAGTCGGCATAATAAACTATACTTCGCAGACGTTTTTAAATTGTTCACATTTAAATTGTTCACACTTGAATTACTGTTGTCCGCTTGCTTATCGGAAAACAGGCGGCGTTAAAAGGAAGTTAAACTGCGAACAGCTTAAAAACCTTTTGCTTTTGAGTGAAAGATTGTATTGAAACTTGGGGTAAAACCCTTTTTTAGAATTTCCAAATAACAAATACTCATTGACCTTTCGGTTTAAACTATTGATCATTTTTGGCACGTCCCAAAAATCAACCTCGCCTCTTATTGCCCCAAAAATAAAAACCGAAAATTAAAATGTAATGAGTATAACAAAATTAAAAAACAACTAATTAAAAAATGAGTGATAGAAGTCAAAACGATTTGAGGGATTTTTTTGCGGATCAATATGAAGGTTGGATTTACCCCAATCGCAAAGTTATTGGCGGTCTTGTTATTTTTGTGTGCGTGATGTTGATCGTGCTATTTTTCGTCTCCCGCTCCAACGCAAACTATAAAGCATTAGGCTGGGAAAAATTCTTTACAATGCTAACATCATCCGACCCAATCACACCACTTGAACAATTTGCAACAATCAAAGACGGATACTTTGAATATCAATCCGCTATTGTTGCCGGACAAATGTTGCTTTCACAGGCTTGTAGTGCAGGGTTTTCAGAAAAACCTCAGGCAACAGAGAAACTCGGGAAAGCTCTTGTGTTGTTTCAAAATGTACACAACAACAGAAAAACCCCAACAAAATTCAAACGACAAGCCGCTCTCGGCATCGCACAAGTACACGAAGCAATGGCTGGCGTACACGCAGGTTCACATGATATTGAACTGGCAATCTCTGAATACAAAAAAATTGTTACATTGTGGCAAGGCGAATACGAAGCAAAAATAGCAGAAAAACAACTAGAGTTGATTACACGCGAAAGTATAAAAAAGTTCTACGACCGCTACGCAACTGCCGTTGTTGAACCAGACCCCGGCGATTTCAAAATTGAAATAGACAAAAACTCTACGCCGACACCAAACCCAAATTCACAATTGCTCGAAGATTTATTCAATACCTCGCCGCCACCCGCAACACAAAAATCAGAACCAAAAGAAACCAATTCGCCAAAGGAAACCGATCCGCCCAAAGAAAATTCTCCAACTCAAAAATCAGAATCAAAAGAAACTCCCCAATAATTCTAACCTGTTCAGTCGCGGGTTTCATACAATACCGCGGCTGAATATTTACAGAGAGTTTAAACTGTTCACACTTGAATTTTCCTTTACCGTCCCCCGATTACCTGCCGGAAAGCAGGCTTTTGCGCTCTTGAGTCAGGCAACTTATAGTACAATCAGTATACAATTTGCAAAGGATTTTTTATTCTACGGAGTATTCAGCTGCGAGTTTTGTAAAGGTCTCTAGTTGTTCATCAGTTAATGTTCCGCGTCTGTCAATATTAGTAGCAGCCTCTTTGCCAGAATTGGTTTCTTTTGCTTTTACGGCAATCCGCCCATTCTTGTCAAAAGAATAATTTACCTGAACCAACGACCCCTTCGGTAAATTTGACGGCAAGTCAGTAATTCTACACTTGCCCAACAATAAACATGCAGACGGATCAGGAGCGTCACCTTCCAAAACTTGAATAGTTATTTTTTCTTGATTTTCCTTGTTTGTCCGAAAAGTCTCCGAAACTTCAAAAGGTAAAGTTGTATTTCGCGGAATCATAATATGGTTGATCATTTCTTTCGTTCTCGGCTCAATCGCAACTATCCCCAAAGCATGAGAATTAACATCCTCCTCCCGCACCGACTCCAACAACTTCTTAACCCTATTACTTAACGTCGAATCATTCACGCGATTTTGCGATTCCAGAATAGCCGCATGTATTGCCGCACCTTTGGCAACCGCAGTATAAGGATCAAGATCAGCATTCGTATAAGGTTTCATTCCAGTGTGTTCTTTGATTCTCGCAGAAACTTGCGGCATCAACGTAGAACCGCCAATAAGAACAATTGCATCAAGTTCAGAATACTTGACTTGTGCCTGCTCCATAACAAAATCAGTTGTGTCTATTGTTCGTTGCAAAAGATCAACAGTAAGCTCATCAAATTTCTTACGCGTAATACGAGTCGCAGCCGATTTACCTTCATGCCGTAAATGTATCACTGTTTCGGTATGTTGCGATAACTCTATTTTGGCAATATCACAATCATTCCGCAAAATCTGAATTGTCTGCTCCGAATCACGCGGATCAAGATTATACTTCTCCTTAAACTCCTCACAAACAAACTCCAAAATCCTGTCATTCCAGTCAACCCCACCAAGCATAACATCACCGTCTGTCGCCAAAACCTTAAAATGCGACGGCGTATATTCAACAAGAGTTGAATCAAAAGTACCACCGCCAAGATCATAAATCAGAACACGACGCGGCTTAAAATTTTTCACCTTCGTAACCCCAAGCTCGCCGCGATGCCAAGCATACGTTAATGTTGCAGCCGTCGGCTCGTTAATAATGTCTATCACATTCAAACCGGCAATCTGACCTGCATCTTGAGTTGCTTTCCTGCGGGCGTCATTGAAATAATAAGGAACCGTAATAACCGCATTGCCAATCATACCAATCCGCTTTTCACAGTCCTGCTTCAACTTTTTCAAAATCAACGCCGACACAAATTCCGGCGTAACTTCCTTGCCATCAAAAGTCCGTTTGTACTCTTGCGTTCCCATGTGTCGTTTTATACGTTCAATAACATTTTCCGGTTTTTCCATTGCCGCTCTAGTCCTGCTAGGTCCAACTTCCACCCGACCGGATTCAGTGAGTAACACCAGACTCGCTGTTTCTATATCGTCATCTTCATTTGGAATCGGAATTGGTTCGCCTTCGTCATTCACTCGTGCAAGAGTTGAAAAAGTTGTCCCCAAATCTATACCGACTGTATTTCCTTCTACAAATTGCATTTTATTCTATTGGGTTAAATGTACCTACTGAAATCATATTAGAATTCAATAACACAAAATATATAAACTGTTCACACTTTAACTTTATTTTACCGCCTATAACGCTACCGACTCACCACAACCCTATAACCTACAACTTCAATAACACGGATTTTTTCACCTCGCTCTATTAATTCCCCATCAGAAACAACATTGACCGGCTTGTTATCAATTATCGCTCTGCCCGCCGGAACAAGCGGCGTAATTGCCGTACCTTCCATTCCCGCCAGATAATCATAACTTGCCAATTTCTCACGTTCATTGATCTGCTCAATATCTTTATCTTTCGGCTTGCTCATTTTGCTAATCGCACGCGCAATCATTACACCCACTATAATCATCCCAACTCCAGATATACATACCATCACCATTGAATTTCGAGCTTGTGCAAGTTGATAAGAATTGCGCGGAATATAAAACGTCTGCGTCGCAAATACTAACGATGTAATTATCGCAATTGCACCGCCTACCCCAAATACACCAAGTCCTGGAAGTAAAAATATCTCAACTATCACACACAACACACCAACCGCAAAAAGCACAATCTCCAACCAACCAGCAGTTCCACCCAAGAAATTTAACCAGAAAAATAAAAAAATACCCACAATTGCAATAAACGCCCCTATCCCCATCCCAGTCCCATCATAAGCTAACGCAAGAAAAACCACAAACAAAATAAACATCGACATGTTCGGCGACGATAAAACCGCAACTAACTTGTCCGCCCAACCCGGCTCAACTAAAAACGGATCAGACTCAAGACCATAAATCAACTTGAACTCCGCAAAATCTTTCGCATGACGATCAACAACATATTGCTCGCCGTTGCCGCCGATAACCGAAAATAACTCTCCACTTTTCTTGATACGTTCACCCCGAACCCAATCCGCAGAATCCGCTAAACCTTGATATTCTTCTTCACAAAAATAATCCGTTAACACCGGACGCTGCGTTCGCGTCATTTTGAAAATCTCTATTTCACGATCAATAAAACCAACTGGAATCGACCACGACCTCAACGCCTTCTTTGAAAATATCTCACGAATAGTCACCTTCGCATCCTCAACTTCTTCTTTTGAAAACTCCGTACTCCCATCACCGCCAAGCGCCGCACCTTGTCCCAACACGACTTCATCACACGCCAACGCAATAAGCGCAGCATCCGCCCTCGCTTGAAAAGGAACATACGCAACCTTCCAAACATCCTTCAACTCCTTCGTGTCCGCAAGAAACATCGCAAGACTTGTACTCGCCGTCAAATCACCGCCAGGCGAATCAATAGTCAAACAAATAAAACCGATCTGCGACATTCCCAAAACTTGATGATTCGGCGCAACACTTTTCGGATCAATCGCCGCTTGAATCTTTCGCATTGTAACTCCAACCTTATCGTAATTTATAGGTCCGTTAATATCAATTCTTATAGCATGCCCAAGCTCGCCCGGAATCGGAGTCGTCTTAATATCATCAGGTCTAAAACCAAGTCCACGCGCAAGATCATTCCGATCATTCACAATACGACTAATAAGATTTATCTTTCTCGCCGCCTCCGCCGAAAAAATCCCCGGCTCACCCGCCGCAATCATAACCGACGGACTGTCAACAAACGATTCCGTTTTGCTAAGCGAATCCACCTCATTAGCCAAAATTAATCGCACACCTTTTTCCGTTTCAACCCGCATCAAAACCGTTGCCGAATCAAGCATCTTTTCAACCACCGCCTTCGGAACCGCCAACCGCTTCCGCGATATTTCAAAATACGCTTCACGCTCGGTTTTCGTAATATTTGCATCGCCTCCCGCCGCTTCACCTATCTCCGCCTTATCCGCCGCCGCCCACTCATCACAAGCCAACGCCACAAGCATAACATGCCCCTTGACCGATTGCGGAAAATACGCCACCGTCCGAATACCGTTGAACTTCTCACTCACGAGCAACTTGGCAACCTCATAACAAACCCCAAAAGAACTACCGCGACCATAAACATCTTGATCCGGCTCAACATTGAATTGCAAAATGATAGTCGGACGCAATTCATTTGCACCTGCAAATTCTTTAACATCCGAAGATTCATGATCAACCGCAACAGACTTATTACGATTGTCAGACAATTCAGATTTACGCACATCAGCAACCGCCCGCTCCAACGTGCGAATTATCGCATGCGAAGATTTACCACTAATCGGAAGCGTAATATTCAAAATAATACCTTGCGGTGCTACAGCATTTTTGGGAGTAACCGGTACAACAGATTCAGAAACATCCATCGCCCGACCATACACCCCCGCCGCCGTTGCAAACAGCACAAAAAAAATCAGTATAATTTTCGTTACGTTTATTGTTTTCATTTTACAATTTGTGATCTAAGATTTGCGTTTTCATAATTATTCAGTCAAAATTTCGTTCTTTAGGCTGTGAAACAATATTACAAAAGAACGTATCAAAGCTTGGCTGCGATCTTGAAAAGACGTAATCATTGAATCTAATTGAATCTATATGTGAAACGCAATACATTGTGTCTCTAGCGTGTTGTTAAATTGAGTTTTGATGTCGCCCTTTATGAGCTTGAATTATCATATATCCATATTAAAAAACTCACAACCTCTTCACAATACAACACAAAAAACATTTCACTAAAATATTATTATTTTTTTAAGTCAGAAAAAGTCCAGCCAAGTCTTAATAAACTGTTTCCACTTTAAATTTCCTTTACCGCCGCCTGCTTACCTATCGGAAATCAGACTTTTACGCTCTTGAGTCAAGCAAATTATAAAATTATAGTACGAGCGGTAATTCATAATTTTAAGGTTGTTTAGTTTGAGGATTGCGTATGATATTTTGATCAACCGGATTAAAGATATTTATACAACCGTAGATTTCGATTGGAACAGCATTTGAACCGTAGATACTATCCAAACCACTTGACCCGTCCATCACAATTTGCCTTCCGCTAACATCCCCAGCTCCTGCATTCGGTCTTGCTGGATTTTGTGTAGTGTTGGGAGTATTGGTTCTTATTGAGCCTCCGGCGCCGGGATTTATTCTTACTGATAAAACATCTATCGGCATCGCGCAATTTGCACAATTGACCAAAATATCCGGTATGCGTTGCCTATCAACAATTAACCTTAAACAAATCGGCATCCTGTTAAATTCGCTAAAAGGCGCCGGAGCATCCGCAGACAACGGTACATTATTCGCGTCAACATAACGTTCATGCCGTTTCATTTTTCCAATTTCTTCTTCTGTTGCCTGTACACCTGGAGTGTTTCTTAACGGCATCTGAGGCGACGGCATTCGAGGCGGCGGCGAAGCAGACGCCCCAGGCCGCATTCCGCCATCTTCACTTGCACCAATTGACTGAACACTTAACTGACTTGATAACTCATGCGACGCCCGTTGACCTATCAACATACTTTCGATTCGTTTAACAACTGCACTATGCGGACTTGATGCGCCTTCATTTGATTTTACTATTATAGAAATCAAAGAATCATAGACCCAAAGGTCTTCCTGTGCATACCAGACTTCAATTGAAGTAGGTTTGATTTCCCATTTGATGATGTCTCGTATCTCAGGATTAGGCCACTCAACTATTCCAACTTCACGTTCAAGATTATTATCTGTTAAAGTATTTCGGTTGTTACGAGCCCCGTTCAAATTGCCAATTGTATCAGTTACTGCACCAACTTTATCTTTCCACTCGCCGCCTTCGTTGACTTGAATTCGACGACGGTTTAAACTTGCTTCCAATTTGGGAATATATCTTCCCATAAAATTGAAATATGATTCAATCGAGCGTTCAGAAATAATGTCACCAAATTTCAATTTTGATACTTCCTCAATAAAAGGCACTCCAGCATCTTCAGACCATACATTTCTGGCACGTTGATCTTTTTCAAGAGTTGCCCAAGCCGCAACAAAACGTCCACGCAATTCTTCCGTACGAACATTAACCTCCTCAATTGTATTGTTGTTTGGATGAGTAGATTTCTTACGGATTTTTTCAACTGAACTTTTAGTTGATTCCAATGACTTCTTACGTTCAGTAAATTTCTTGCCAATTGTACCAACTGCAAGAAGATTAAAAACAAATACCAAAATCAACGCAAGCGGAACTAATACCCAAAAAATATATTTTTTGACTAATTCCAAATTAAATTCTGTTTTTTTAGCCATGTTTTTTAATTTAAAATTAATGAGGGTGAAAAATAATCAACAAATTGCACAATTGTTAAAATAACACTAAAACCAAATAGTTATTTAAAACTCTAATAATTCATTTTATCCGTGAATTTACACAAGTTATACTGTTCACACATTAAATTTCATTTACCTTTACCTGTTTACCTACCGGAAAACAGCTTTCACGCTTTTGAGGCACACACAAAATTTATAGTACGATCAGTATAAAAATAATCTTAATTAAAAACCTGCTTCAAATTCTCCAATTGACACACAATTATAGGCAAAATCTAAAAATTCATAGAGATTATCCTCTATATCATGTTGTTTTGTGTTGCTTTGGAACTGAAAGAATAACGCGACTGAATAGTTACTTTTGCCGAAAATTGATTTTACCATTATCTTTCACCTTTTTAATTGTTAAAATGTCTCGCTTAATATGACGCTAATCAATTATTTAATTGCTTGCTTAAAATCATTCATTGACTTACAATTTACGGCAACTTCGATCAATGACGATAATTTTGTCTCATCTTTGATCGAAAATATTCTGTTATTAATCG
>JAITDV010000074.1 GCA_031282385.1 Planctomycetaceae bacterium
ACTACTAAAAACGCCACCAGTAAAACCAAAACTAGCATTAATAACACGAATATTTATATTATTTTCTACTTTTAATTTGATGATGTAATTGATTGCAGCAATGTCCATACTTGATTTATGATAGCCATTCGAATTAGTTTTTACCGGTAATATTTGTACATTAGGAGCGATACCGACCACACCGATATTGTTATCGACTGCTCCAATGATTCCAGAAACTTTTGTTCCATGACCTGTTGTATCCTGTACAATATTGTTATTTTGTTCGGTGTTCCACCCATGAATGTCGTCAATAAATCCGTTATCATCATCATCAATGCCATTTCCTGCAATTTCATTCGGATTCGTCCAGATGTTTGCTTGTAAGTCTGGGTGATCTAATTGTATTCCACTGTCAATAACGGCAACAACAACACCTTCTCCTTTTGTTTGTTCCCATGCGGGTAAAACATTAATTGTGTCGAGATACCATTGCTGTTTCACAAGCGGATCATTGACAACACCAGCAACTCCAGTAGAGGTAAAAACAGCGTTTGGTTCCCAAGAATCGAGATATGTAATTCCAGAAAGAATCTCATTCTGCAATTCAGAGGAGCTGGCATCCATACGAATAAGTAATGTTCCCGGTGAGCCTAAACCGCCTATAACCGTAACACCATAATCGTCAAAATAATCTGCCGCTTTTGAAACAGAATATAATTTTTTTAATGATTCTTGATTTAATTGAACAATCCATTCATTTTCTACAATTCCCTCGGCTTCCGTTGTTACTGGTTCTGAATTTATTTCTAATTGTTCAAACCAATTAGACTGAAGGTAATCCTGATCTGGAGACAGTGTCAGATATAACAATGGAGCAACTGACAGCATTTCCTTATTTTCCAATGATTCGAAACTGAGCGCACGACGAAACGGAATAGATTTATAATCTGTCTTTGTCTTCGAACCTTTACGTGTCAGAAAATCAAACATTGGAAAACACTATCTATAAAGATACAATTGACATTTATTGAGACATTTTTCTAAAGAGGGAATATTTAGACGATTCGGACACGTAACCGTGTCCGAATCATCCAAAAACCTGACAATCAAGGAATCGAGAGAGTAACAGCGACAAAGCTGGACGCGACAGTTCCATTATGGGCTTTTACAGTATATTTCACTGTACCGGATGGAGGAGTGGTGTGGATAAAACCTCCTGTTGCGTTACTGGAGAGTGATACCCATGATCCTCCGGCTTCCTGATACCAAACAGAATAACGGGTTGCATCTTCGACTTCACCCCAAGTAATGGAAACGGTGCCATCACTTTGAAGTGTTGCATTCACAACCGGTGCCCCAAATGGCGGTAGCGTTGTTGTTCCCGAACTTGGAGCCGGAACATTAACTGTAACAGCAGTAAAACCGGAAACAACCGTACCATTATGAGCTTTCACTGCATATTGAGCCGTCCCGACCGTAGGATTCGTATGGACAAAACTCCCACCTGTGGCGTTGCTCGATAATTGCGTCCATGTTCCTCCGGCAACTTTGACCCATACCGAGTACCTTGCGGCATTATTAACAGTGTCCCAAGTAATCGTAACTTCACCCGATGTTTCCACTTCGGCAGTAACAACCGGATTCGCAAGTCCTACTGTTGCGCTGGTTGTATTATAACTGGAAGAACTCGTTCCTCTAATAGCAGTTACGTAATATTCAACGGAACCAAGAGGCGAAGTCGCATCAACAAACTCTGTGTCAGTTAATGGTTGCGAATTTACCTGAGTCCAGTTAGTTGTTCCGGCAACACGACGGAACACATTGTAACTAGTCGCATTGGTTGCGGCATTCCAATCTAAATGAACCGTTTGATCAGATAAAGTGGTTGCTGTAACAGAAGAATTACTGATAGCGATTGCCGGAGGTGTAATATACACTGAGGCGGAACCGTATGCGGAATAAGTCGTTCCTTCCAAAGCTCGCACTAAGTAAACAACATTTCCATCCGGAGGAGCCGCATCAACAAAACTCGTACCATACCACTGTGAAACCAAGACTTCCAATGTTGTTGAGTCTGCCGATTGACGGACAAGTTCATAACTCTGTGCGCCGGTAATAGCATTCCAACTCAATTGAACTGTACCATTACTTTGTGTTGTTGCAGAAAGGGTTGGTGCCGCTGGAGGGGCATCAACAAAAACACTCACAGCAGTGAATGCGGATAAGATTGCTCCATCGAATGCGCGAACAGAATATTGAGAACGTTACGAATCATCGTTGGAAATATTGCCCAGTGTGACCGACAACGATTCTCGATTTTCCAAACAGTTCAGCCAAAATTTCCGACCACGAAAAGAAGGATAACATTGCCGTCTCTGCTGTGAAAAATTCCCAATTGATTTTTTAAACCCAAACATTGAATTCTCCTTTAAAATTAAACTGAACTTTTGCAAATTTTATAACTGAACTTTTGCAAAATAGCATTTCACACTGTAAATAAAAGGGTTTGAAGCATTAAAAACCGCCGAATATTGTTATATTATCGTATCAAATATTATTTTTCCAAAAATTAATATGCCGTAAAAACAAGGGTTTCATAAATACAGTTTCAATAATTTTTGTGTTTTTTGTTTCAAAGTTTTCCGAAATTGAGTAAAATTTAATCATAAATCCTTTTGATAAAAGTAGTTATGAATTTTGCAAAAGTTCAGTTATCAACTACTAAAATAGAGAGATTCAATATTAATAGATTTCGCATCATTTTTTACCTTGACTACCGTATCACGATGGTCATTATTGAATCGAAACACGCCAAAATGAAATTATCATCGGCAAAAAATTAAATCGAAAAACAAAACCAAAATAACATTAATACCCATTCTAAGTAAACTTTCTCAAAATGTCCATAAAAAAATCCGAAAAAAAAGAAAATTTGTTAATTTTTTTTGCCGAAAAAAAAACAAAATACATTTTTCGATTCTAAAAATGACACTTCTCCTTATTCTATTGAAGTTACGTTACATTTATCATTTTAGACAAGGAAAATTGACAATATAATTTTCTTGCCCTCCTAAATTTCTCAAGTCATTATTCTCTGCTTTGTGAACATTTTGTATCTCATCACAGGGACAAGATTCTTGCAATTCATTCCCCAACCTAGGGTGTGCAAAATCCCCCTTAAAACCTCTTGCAAAAAATTATTAAGTGAACTTTTCTTAACTTATTTACTCATGTTACGCCCATTGCGTAAATAAGTATTCAAAAAAGGAGTCGTCATTCGTTGATTTGTTTTACGCCGTAGGCGTTCTCCGTGAATAACCCCCAGTGAAACTAGGGGGACAAACGCGCCAAACGGATTCAACCCTGTAAGGGTTGCCCTTTGCCTCTGTCTTGGGCAACTCCTACGGAGTTAGGAATTTTTAGCCATTCCTTCCCCCAGTTTCACTGGGGGTTATTCAA
>JAITDV010000508.1 GCA_031282385.1 Planctomycetaceae bacterium
GCAACAGACAAAATTTTAAACAGTTCACACTTTAAATTTCGTTTACCGTAGCCTGCTTACCTATCGTAAATCAGACTTTGACGCTCTTGAGTCCTGCAATTTATGGGACGAAAAGTATACACTCTTGAGTCATACAATTTATAGTACGAGCGGTATAACACTGCGTTTTGTCTGCTGCGTTTCTATTCACTAACGGCTTTTCCTAAACAATTGAATTCCGCAACTGAATAATTACGTTACAAAAATCGTTCCAAAAACTGCTTGCCCTAAATTTCAATCATTCGACAAAAACCAAATTTTGGCAGGTTATAGTGTAACTACAGTAATTTTAAGATTTCGTTTTGATCGTTTGTGGTGGTGATTGGTTTGTTGGCGAATTGTGCGGATGTGATATTAAATTTTCCAAGAGTGTCATCGAAAAATTTCTGATCTGTTCCATGATACGCAACAGTTACATTGGGATCCTTTAATTGATGTCCCGTCAAAATACAAACCGTCAATTGCTCCTTATCTATCACTCCCTCCGCAACTAATTTTCTTGCCCCTGCCACCGATGCCGCACTTGCCGGCTCACATCCAAAACCACCTGCACCAATAACTGCCTTTGCGTCCAATATTTCTTGATCCGTAACCTCACGCACAACACCATTACAAAATTCCAACGTCCTCAACGCCTTTGATAAATTCGCCGGACGATTTATCTCTATCGCACTCGCAATCGTATTAGCCTTTCGAGACTCAAGTGTCATCTTATCATAGAAATTCTTCACCATAATTTTGTCATAACGACCGCCATTCCAACGCAAATTGCCGGTTTCCCTATCTCCATTTTCTCCATCTCCGTAAAGTTGGTGCAGCGTATTTGCACCAGACGCATTTATAATCGCAATACGCGGCACCTTGTCAATCAATCCCAATTTGCTCAACTCAATAAACGCCTTCCCAAAAGCAGCCGCATTGCCAAGATTACCACCCGGAACAACTATCCAATCCGGCACTCGCCACCCCAAATCATCCAACACACGAAACATAATCGTCTTCTGCCCCTCAAGCCGAAACGGATTAACACTGTTGACAAGATATATGCCAACCTCTTTAGCAACTTGACGCACCCGCATTAACGCATCATCAAAATCACCTTGAATCTGAATTGTTTTCGCGCCGTAATCAAGAGCTTGCGATAATTTACCATAAGCAATCTTGCCTGAACCGACAAAAACAACCGCCTCCATCAAACGTGTTACAGCAGCATAAATAGCAAGAGACGCACTCGTGTTGCCCGTCGAAGCACACGCCGCTTGCCTTGCACCAACAAACGCACCATGCGTAAACGCAGCCGCCATGCCATTGTCCTTAAAACTACCAGACGGATTCAAACCCTCATACTGCAAAAAAAATCTGCCCGAATTAATACCAACAAAAGATGAAATATGAATCGCATTTTGAAGAATCGTTCGACCTTCGCCAACAGAAACCAATTTGTCCAACGGCAAAAAAGGCAAAAGATCATAATAACGCCAAACCCCACTAAAACAACGAACTCCACCAGATGAACTAAAACGATAACACCCAAAATGAGACAACGAATCAGGAACAGAAAGTGAATCCCACTCATAACCAACATCAAGAAGCTCACCACAAACATTGCATGAATGCAACACCTGATCAATATCATAACAACAACCACAATCAGGATTGATACAAATTTGATATGCCATAATTAAAAATTTTCTATAAAAAGGAACCTATAAAAACATCCTTTGCCCAAAACAAATTTAAACTGTTCACTCCGTAAATTTCGTTTACCTTTACTTGCTACCTATCTGAAAGCAATCAAACTTCTACTCTCTTGAGTAACACAATTTATAGTTACAAACACAAACAATACACTAAGTTACAAAATTCATAACGTGATCAGTATATCATTGCTATTCTATCTTTCCTATACACGCCGTAAACAGTCAAAATTTTAACGTTTAGAATGTCCAATTTTTGTATCTAGCGGCAATCAGGTTTTTATGGTTTCGGAATTTTCAATGGTTTTGGTCCCAAAACGGCAATATGAAAAGGTCCCGCCGGATTGCTTGCAAGAAAAGCGTCAACATCAGACTTGGTCAACGAATTAATTGACGATTCAATTTCACTTAAAGATCGTATATGTTTCAAATGTTGCCATTCGAATAACATGTCTCCGCATCGTTCTCCGATAGATTCTTGTCCGATTACCAATTCGCTTCTGCTGCATATTTTGTAACGATTAATCTCATCTTGCCCGACGCCGTACCGCAACCGTTCAAGCTCGGCAATAAGTACATCAAGAGCTTCTTGTGCCTTGTCCGTAGATGTGCCGCAGTAACAATACACGTTTGCCCGATTTCGCAATGCTACATACGATGCAGCAACAGAATAACAAAGCCCGCGATTTTCCCGCAACTCACGAAATAACCTGCAACTCGAACCGCCACTAATAACACCGACACTACATAACGCCAACTTGTAATCACGTTGACCAATCGGTATCGACGGATACGCAACCCCAATATGTGTCTGTTCCGAATCTTCAGCAATATAAATCTCCGTCTTACCAATAATCCGCTCTTGAGGTAGGACAAATGAGTTAGGTTGCCAGTTTGCAAATAATTCTCCGATTTTGTTGCAAACTTGATCGAAATCAAATTTACCTGCAATACTAAACACAGCACCATCCGGTTGAAACAATAAATTATGCACACGCCGAATATCTTCTATCGCAATATTATTGACCGTCTTAACCGTACCCAACCCCGAACGCCCCAAAGGATCAGGCAAAAAATTACGTTGTAATTCCAACATCATTCGACGCGACGGTTCATCATCAAGCGAATGAATCTCTTGAATAAATTTTTGTTTAACCGGCTCAAGATACCTCTCTTCAAAATGAGGACGAAGTACCTGATCTGCCGTCAGCTCAATTGCCGAAAAGAGATTTTCAGGCAACATAGAAACACAAAAACACGTATCAAAAAGACCAACCGACTCCGCAAATACACAACCAAGATTCTCAAATGCCTCCAAAAATTCTCGATTGCCGCGACCTCCGGCTCCACGTGAAATCATCTCACAAACCAACGTCGCTAAACCTTCCAAACCTACCGGATCAAAAACAGAACCAAACGGAATAGAAAATACATAAGATACCGACTCCGCCCAATCCACAGAATCAGCCAACAAAATGAGTCCATTGTCAAATCTATGAATAAAAACCATAACAGAAAATTTTAGAAAAGAACACAATTATCTAACTAACACAATCTCAACAAATTATTCTTGTCCACAAAAAACACAAATTTTCACCAATTATTTATTCGTGAAAATTCATGAAATTAAGAATAAAAAAAACATCAGAGATTTCGTTAAATTAACTGACTGCTCTTTCTTTTTCAAATTCAATGACGTTACCTTTGTCATTCCATTTGACTCTTGTAACGAAATTTTTTATCAACAATACGCCACGACCATGATTGTCCAAAATATGATCTTCGTCTGTAGGATCAGGTAACGCTTCAGGATCAAAACCGGGTCCTTCATCTGCTATTTTTACAAAGATCAAATTGTCATTCAGATTACATACGAAATGTACTTTTTTGTTTGGATCGGAATCGTTGCCATGTTGAATAGCGTTTACCATAGCTTCTTCGAGTGCCATATTTATAGCAAATTTTTCTTTATCCGACCACGGAGACGATTCAAGTTTTTCCATCACCAAATCAATTAGCTCATGCGCCGTTTTCATATCGCTCGCAAAAGAACTGCTATTTGACCACTTCCAAGTCTGATCGTTCATAAGTTATAACTCCGAAATAATAATATACGTCCAACACTGACCATAAATCCGATAAAAGATTCATTATCCCGAAGGAAATATATTTGTGTATTTAGTATATTTAGTAAATGTCTTATCGTGTCATATTACGACAATACTTGACGCCAACTTGCAATCCCGTAACCGCCGCAATTCTACACACAAAATAACCGATCATTAAATCACGGATTCAAACAATTTCGCCAAGAAAATATCGGTTACAAATTTTCCGCAAAACTTCCGCAACTTTTATCCGTCAACTTAACGCTGCAACAAATAACATAAAATTCTGTTTTTTGCGCCGCTTTGATTCACAATCAAACACAACCCTACACGCAATCAATTGTCCCGACATTGACAACAAAAAAATATTGAAACGAAAATTAAAATACTCAATTCTGTAATTTCGATAACTTATATCAACTTAATTTAACAAGTTGGATTTGAGATCAATGAGCTATCGGATTCTGAAAAAGGTTTGCTATACTGCTCGTACTATAAATTGCGTGACTCAAGAGCGTAAAAACTGCTTTCCGATAGGTAAGCCGACGAAGGTAAACGAAATTTAAAGTGTGAACAGTTTATAATTATTCGCTTTCAACTTTCTTTAATTCATCAATCACTAACCGGACTATTATTTTTTGAATCCGGTTTTTGCACACCTTAGTTAACGAAGTAATGAAGTGCGTTCGGGGTGTAGCTACATTATCATTATTACTTTGTACTTTTACTGGAACGAGCGGATACCGTCATCTTCTGTCCGTCTGATTTGGAAAACATTGTCAAGCCGTGTAATTCTGAATGCTTCCATTATGTTTTCATCAATACCACAAAGAAACAATGTGGCGCCGACTTCGCGTACTTTTTTGTTAAGAGTGATAAGCGCACGCAATGCTGAGCTTGACATGAACAAAACTTTCTCGAAATTGACGAGCAATTTCCTGCATGATTTGTCTTCCAGCAAACCGAGAAGTTGATCTCCCCATTCCTGAATAACAAGATCATCATTAAGTTTCATGTCCCGACACGCAGCAATCGTAACATCCGCTATCTTTTTCAAGTCTATTCTCTGTTGAGCCATTTTAAATTATCTCCTTGATCGTCCGACCGATTCGTAGAAACGTTAAATGATTAAAATTGGTACTGTTTACATGAAACAGACACACCCGAAAAACCAAAATTCATTTGTCTGCTTAAATAAAACCGACAAATGCAAATTTTTATTTATACTGTTCATACTATTCATACTATAAAATTGCGGGACTCAAGAGCATAAAAGCCGTTTTCCAATTCCAATAGGGTAAGCAGGCAGCGGCAAACGAAATTTAAAGTGTGAATAGTTTAAATAATACAGTTCGCTAACGGCTAATATACTAAACGCACTTCAGAATGTAACAACACAAAACTAAAACAGACTTAAAATAAATCAAGTCTGTCAGGTTATTGCAATCTTTGGTACGAGCAGTTGAAATCAACTTCATCCGTAACTCGTCCTGTAATTAACAAAGGCAAACAATATACAAACAAGCACCAAAACAGTCAACCACCCCGAAACAACACAACAAAAAAATACCGAACACTATTTAGAATTCGGTAACACAATTAAGTTAATGCAAGTTTGCTAATAGGTAAACATAAACGATTACCAAAAACAAAAGGTCGAGCAGTTGAAATAATCTTAAACTGTTCACACTTTAAATTTCCTTGTACCGCTGTCTGCTTACCTTTCAGAAAGCAGACTTTTACGCTCTTGAGTTGCGTAATTTATAGTACGAACAGTGTACGCACAACAATTGAAATGAAACGTCTTGGCAATGTTGTTTGTCGGGTATTGTTGCAAATGTTTTCAAAATACAAACTCCCCAATCCAACAACACGAGCCGAGAATTGTACCGTATCTTTTATAAATGTGCAGTACCCCCTTTTTGAATGCGAAAATACTGAAGGCAACTTATAAAAACCTATTTTTGACAGAATTATCAAAATTTTCAGAATAGACAAATTTAGACAATAAATTTATTTTATCCACGAATTAACATGAAGTTGCACAAATTATTTAATTCGTGATCGTTCGTGGACAAAATGAGTTTTTAGAAGTTCCCTTTATTTATTAATTAACTCAAAACACTAATTCTACTGAAAAATTAGAACTTTTCACATTTCGGATTATGCGGCTTTTTTGCGGTGTTTACGATAATTTTTTTGTGAAGAATCGGCAAAATTGTTTTTTTCTGATTCTGAATTGTATTCAACAATGTCATTTTTGATGATAGTTGTTTCAATTGAAATTAACTCAGGATCAATTGACTGCAAAGATTGTTTTTCATTGTCCGGCATCCTTAAAAAACGTAACGATAAATAAAACAACATCGAAAAAATAACAACCACAGACCCAACTACATATTTCCGCGACCAAGTAACCCGACTAAAATCAACCCGTAAAGTTTCCCCATTAATCCCGCCATCAAGCAATACCGTTTCATTGTCGTTTGTTTGATATGAGGCAATATTTTGAATAGTTGAAGTTGTTTCAGTTTTCTTGTTTGGATCATTTACAAAATGCAGAACTGCCATTGCAACATTTGTTTCCGGCGTCTCATCAATTACTTGAAAATTCGCCATTGGCACAACAAGATTTTTTGTTACAGAATTTATTTTATTTTCTGCTTTATTATAATTATACGCCCATTCTATAGTTTTACCTTGTTCATTTGGCGGCTTTTCAACCATCGGCGATCTTTCAACAACAAATACGGGTCTGTTTTCAAGAAATTCGTTTGACGTATTTTTTGTTTTATTTGGGCTGGTTTTATTTTGTGCGGATTTATTGTATGGTTTTTTTGTTGGAAAATTTTCTTTTTCGTTTGCAGTATTATTTGTATTGTTAATTACTTTCGGGGTATTGTTATTATTGTTTATTGATTTCAAAACAGCTTTTTCAGGCGGAATAACAATCGGCGCCGTTGCAGGAAAATTTCTTGCCTGAAGGATTGAATCAGGTTTATTTGTGTTTTGTTGGCTGTTGCTTAACTGGTGTCTAGGTCCGTCAGGTTCAATACTTGCAAAAAGGGCTTCAGGTTTTTGGGGCAAATTTGCAATTACCGGATTTGACTGTTTCAAAAACCATTTTACCCGTTCACAATGACTTCCCGCTGTACTTGTAACCATATCCGACCCAAAAAGTACACCTGCCAATTCGCCATTTTTATTTAGAATCGGACCTCCTGAATCGCCTTGTCTTGCGGTTGTGGACAATTTAATGATTTCATAACTTGGCGCGGCGCCGTTTCTTGGGATTTCCGGCGCAAGATACTCTACACAATACCCGCTCGCAATTCTGTAAGACCCCGAACCATATCCGGCAATCCAAAGCGGCTCGCCAGGTCGCGGAGCTGTTTGCATTATCGGCAATGGTTGAATAGAAACAGGCGGTTTGGAAATGACAATCACCGCCAAATCCCACTTGCGGTCAATTTGTATAATTGCCCCAAACGAAGAAAATCCGCTCGGGAAATACACATGAACCAAACCATCCGCCTCACAAATTACATGCCAGTTTGAAACAATAACTCCATAATTACCAGCACTTCCAATATACGAACAACTCCCAAACGATTGCCCTTTTTTATCGAAGGCAACTAAACGCGCAATATTTGGAAAAGGTTGGTCGGGTTTAACGTTATTTGAGAGTGTTACAGACGTTCTGTTTTGAACGGAGGGCAAAACATAATCACGAGCTTGGACAGAACCGTTGCCGACGCGGCGTGTAATACCAAAATCACTCGCACGAACATATTCCAACATGTAAGTTACAATTGTCAACAATAACAATATTACAAGATGTCCTATTCGAACCATGTCAAATTTTTGTGAAAATGAAATTGCTTAATCAAAACACACTTTGGAATTCGTCAACTAAAAACAAAAAAAATCAAAGTGCAAACAGTTTAATAAACTTTTCATACATTAAATTTCGTTTCTTTCGCCCGTTTACCTATCTGAAAGCAGGCTTTTACGCTCTGAAGTTACGCAATTTATAGTACGAACAGTATATTTGTTCGATATATTGCTGTTCGTTCAGTTGCCGACAAAACATCAGAATACAAACAAGACAACGTGAACAATAAGTCTTTTCGGATACAAGAAACCCGACGCTGAAAAAAGAATCAATCTATTGCTTTGACCGAAACATCTGCCAATGCCGGTTTAATCGGTGTAATTGTTACATAAAAAATAAACGGATATAACAATATTTTTGTAACTACGCAGCAAAGTTAAAGAAGCTTCTTGTATATTTCACGAGAATACAAGATTCAGTTGAAAAGACACACCTTAATTTCTCGCAATGGCAGGCAGAAACGAGACAATGACGCAGCAACTTCTCATAAACTGTTCATACCATGAATTCCATTTACATTCGCCTGATTACCTGTTGGAAAGCAAGCTATTACGCTCTTAAGTCACACAAATTATAAAACAGTATAGAAATTTTCTCTTGATTAAAATAATCTTTGAGCATTTACAATTCACGTCACCTGTGATCATGCAAAACAATCCGCACATCGTTTTGATGATACAATTGATGCAACGTCTTTTCATTCAACTCGGAAGTCTGATGCGTTGCAACAGTTTTATTCACACAAATAACATTTTTAACACATTGGGCAACAAATCTGACATCGTGTGAAACCATTATAATTGTCATTGTTTTATTCAACTCCATCAATATTTCGCACAAAATACTTTCCGAACTCGCGTCAATATTATTTGTCGGTTCATCAAGCAACAACAAATCCGGTTCACCACAAATTGCTCTTGCGATCAATACACGTTGACGTTGACCGCCGGATAAATTGCCGAATGGAACATTGGCGTAATTTTCCAATTGTAATTTTTGTAACGAATTTATTGCCGCAATCCGGTCTTCCCGCGAATATCTGAACCCATTAACCAAATTAGAAATAAGACTACTCCGCCGAATCCGCCCCATCAACGCTACATCCAACGCTGAAATCGGAAACCGTAAATCAACAGATATTTGTTGCGGCGTATAACCGACTCGCGGTGCCGCCGTTTTGGGATTATCTCCAAAAAGCCGAACAACTCCAAAATCAGGCTCTATTATCCCAAGTATTAACTTCAAAAGCGTCGTCTTACCGCCGCCATTAGGACCAACCACAGATACAAAATCTCCACAGTAAACAGAAAACGCCGCATCCTGTAAAACAACAGGCTCCGAATACGAAAACGTAACCGATTTAAATTCTACCGCAACAGATTCCATTTAATTGGTTGACTTAAAATTACATAGACTCGTTACAAATTCGCAAATAAATAGACCTTTTCTCTAACCTAAAAATACACCAACGCAACAAAAAACCTACAACAAAAAACCGCCTTTAACTCCTCCGAGACCACCCCTAACCCCTCCGAAGGAGGGGAATAAGAAGATGCCTCCGAAGGAGGGGAATAAGAAGACGCCTCCGAAGGAGGGGAATAATTCGCCTCCTTCGGAGGGGTCTCCTACAGGTTCGCGAAAAGGTCTAATTTACAACTACTGAATAAGAAATATAAATAATATTTTATATTGCACAACACCCGCCCAAGAATTTGAAACTGTTCACACTCTAATTTCATTTACCGCCGCCTGCTTAACTATCGGAAATCAGGCTTTCAAATTTGTATCTATTCAGCTGTGTGTTTTTTTACAGTAAGATGTTTTGAGTCAAATTTTTTGCAATGGGCTGAAAGCCCAACATCAATAACGTAAGGCATCGCCCTACGAAAATAATATAAACTAGACCTTTGTGTCTCAGATCAATTCCCGTTGCGTCAGAAAACTCCCGCTTGTTTTTTTATTTTGCCGCCGTAGAATGTCAAACTTTAATTTGAATCAGATCGCAAGTTTTTGCTAATCAGGCTTCCAAATACCATCCGGTTCTTCGGTTGGAAGTTGTGAAAAACGTTCTGAAGTATGCGTTTCACGTAAGTAAACGTTGCGCCGAACGCTTGCGAGTTTCGGAATATACGTTTTTGCGTTTATTTTGCTGCCAATGTTTATGTGGCTAATTCAATGGTATGAAAGAGAAATTCGCTTGGACAAATATAGCGTTCACATTTTTCTACGCTATGTTTTCTTGACGGTCTGCTTTTCGTAACCCGAAAGGCGGAACATGAACCAACAAAATTCTAAAAAAACAAAATCATTTAACGGCGGTTTGAAATCCGCCATTGCCCACAACAATTCCATCAAACCAAACAGCGAATTACTCAACACACTCAAAATCTCTGTTCCACAATTTTTTGAAAAAGATGTTTACGATGAAAACGGAATCCTCATCAAAAACGGCGCATTTAAAATCGATAAATTTCTCGACGATTTGAAAGAAAATAACATAACCGAATCACAAGACGGTTATAAACTCGTTTTTGCCGGTAAAGATTACGCACGATTACAAACCGGACGCCAATCTGAAACAATGATCGTTCCCGATGTACTCCACAATTCACAGAAAGAAAACGAAAACAGCAATAACATTTTTATTACCGGTGATAATCTTGAAGCATTGCGACATCTGCAAAACGCTTACGCAGGAAAAATCAAAATGATTTATATCGACCCGCCATACAACACCGGTAAAGAATTTATCTATAACGACAAATTTGAATTTACCGACAAACAATTGAAATCAGCATTGAGTTACGGCGACAACGGAATTACCAGATTAAAAGCGTTGCACGGAAAAAGTTCTCATTCCGCATGGCTGACTTTTATGTATTCACGATTAAAATTTGCACAAAAATTATTGACCGATAACGGCGGCGCAATCTTCATTTCAATCGACGACAACGAACAAGCAAGCCTAAAATTGCTGATGGACGATATATTCGGCGAAGAGAATTTCGTCGCAATGTTCAATTGGCAAACAAAAAAAGCCGCTCAAGGAATGACAACAGAAAATATGATTGTAAATAACCATGAATATATTCTAGTTTATGCAAAACAAAAAAATAAGTTTAAATTCAAAGGAATGAAACGCAATGAAAACAACGGATTTGCTAATCCAGATAACGATCCGCGCGGTTTATGGAAAAGACAATATTTACAACGATTAGGACAAGGACTTCCTGTAAGAACTATTATTGATCCTAAAACCGGAAATAAATTCTCATTTGAAACGCCATACACACAAGAAAAATTAAACTCATGGATCAAAGAAAATCGAATAATCTTTCCAAATTCACAAGATAAATACCCCGCACGAAAAGAATTTTTACTAGAATATAAAAACGAACAACAATTAGTAACATCATTAGGTCTATATCCAACAAAATCAACCACAGAAAAATTATACAAATTATTCGACGGAAACAAAATATTTACTAATCCTAAACCAGATACCTTATTAATGGATTTGTTAAGTTATATTACGCTAAGTAAAGATGATATTATTCTTGATTTTTTTGCCGGTTCCGGGACGACCGCTCACGCAATATTGCAACTTAACGCCGAAAATTTTAATAATCTTAAATTTATTCTCATACAATTAAACGAACCAACTAATCCCAACAGCGATGCACGAAAAGCAGGTTATAACACAATCGACGAAATTGCACGAGAACGAATTAAACGCACAGCGAAAAAAATTAAAACTGAAAAAAAATTAGCTTTGCCAAAAAATTTTGACGCCGGTTTTAAACATTACCGTTTGGTAACACCAGACGTTAAAATGTTGGATAAAATTATTGAATTTGATCCCGAAAGCAAAAGATTGTTTGAGATTGACATGATCGACCAATTTGCGTACAAAAAAACCAAAACAACCGGACTGGAAACATTGCTCACAACTTGGCTGATCAACGACGGATACCAATTTGACACAAAAATTGAAACAAAAATATTCGACAACTACAAATCACATTACATTAAAAAATCCGCAACTCTTTATCTGATCAATCTCGGTTGGAATACAAAAGCGTTGAAAATTTTATTGAACGAAATCAGCAAAAATAAATTGATTGTAAATACAATTATTGTTTATGCCTATTCTTTTGATTTTGAATCTATGCGCGAATTGAAAACAAATATCAAAATAAATCTCAAGAACCCGCCCAAAATTATTGAACGATATTAAACAAGATATTAATCGAAACAAATATTGGTTCGCCTTGTTGGTCAAGATATTATTTAAACTGTTCACACTTTAAATTCGTTTACCGCCGTCTGCTTGCCTGTCAAAAAATGCTTTTGTATTATTGAGTTACGCAATTTATAGTACGATCAGTATATTCCTCTCGTTCTATCGGCAAAATTATAGTACGATTATGCCTTTTGAACGGTTGGGAAGTTGTGCCGTTTAGCATAAGTTACCTCCTTGTTGGTTTGGACAAGACGTAATTATGACACTTGGCAAAGCGTGCTATCAGAAATTGAAAAAATCTACAGTACCTAAAAAATACCAATTTCAATGGATTCAGAACAACTACTCACTCAATTAAATTCCGAAATCCGTAGTCTGAATTTCAAAATTTTTAAAAAACAGTCGTGCATTTTTTTATTGTTGTAGTATAATCGTCAGTCCGATTTTGGTTTGAGGGACTGTGTTTCTGAAAATTTCGTTTTTTTGTATTCCGCAATTATTTGAGTTAATAAATTTTGATCCTAGATTAATTTTCCAATACCTACATCGCCTACGCTTATAACTTACCTAGTATTCAATAATTTTAAACTGTTCACGCTTTGATTTTAAACTGTTCACATTTGCAATTTCCCCTACCGTCGCCTGCTTACCTATCGGAAAGCAGGCTTTTACGCCCTTGAGCCGCGCAACTTATAGTGCAAACAGATATTTTCACATAAAATACGATATTTATGACATTTTCAGAATCACTCACAAATGCGGTTTATACCAAAGGTACACCTGTACTTGTCGGACTTGATCCGAAGTTTGAGTTGCTTCCGGAGTCAATAAAATCTGGAGTCGAAGCTGATGATTTGTGGAAAGTTCCTTCGTTGCTGAAGCGGTATTGTTGCGGGGTGATAGATGTGGTTGCGCCGCTGGTTCCTGCGGTCAAATTACAAGTTGCGTGTTTTGAACGTTATGGTTCTTATGGAATGATTGCTCTCGACAATGTTATCAAATACGCTGCAGAAAAAAATTTAATTACTATTTTCGACGGTAAACGCGGCGACATCGGCTCAACCGCCCAATTGTACGCAGACGGTATTTTGGGCAAAAATTCAGCTTGGGGAGCAGACGCAATGACAGTTTCACCTTACATGGGCAACGATTCAATTGAACCATTCGTCAAAACCGCAATTGCCCGCAACGCCGGAATTTTTATACTAGTCAAAACATCAAATCAAGGCGGTAAAATGTTTCAAGATTTGAAATCAAACCGAAAAAACATTTACCAACATGTCGCACAATACGTACAAGAACTCGCCCAAGCAACAATCAAAGAAAAAAATAATAAACTTAAATACGGCGATATTGGCGCGGTTGTAGGCGCAACTTGGTCGAAAGACTTGGCAATACTTCGCAAAATTTTAAATTCAGCTTGGCTGCTGGTTCCGGGATTCGGCAGTCAAGGAGCGACAGCAGAAGACGTTGCAGCTGCATTTGACGAAAACGGACTCGGCGCAATTATAAACAACTCAAGAGGATTACTTTACGCCTACAAAAACGAACCCTACAAATCAAAATACGGCGAATCAAAATGGGAAACAGCCATAGAAGAAGCAACAAAAGATATGATCGAACAACTAAAAAATAAAACAAACGCAAAAAATTTAAACAAAAATAATTAATTATTGGAAATTTCTAATAATTATAACTGTTCTGTGATCGTCTTTGCAATAATGATTTTCTGCCACGTTAAGGATATTATGTTGGTAGAAAACTGGGTAGAAAGATGAAAATTCAGTTACTATTAGTGAAAAATTACAAAATTTTTCACAAAAATTTTTTTGGGCGAATACTGGTAGTTGCGGATTGATTGCAAATTTGTGATCTTTTCGTAAAAAGATTAAATGTTAGTAGGTTCAGTACATCGTAAGTTTATGCTGAAGAGGTACTTCCTTTTTTTGTTTGTGTGAGAAGAATATTTTTCGTAGTTTCCAAACAGGATTAGCAAATTATAAACTGTTCACACATTAAGTTTTCCTTACCGTAGTCTGTTTACCTATCGGAAAGCAGATTTTTATGCTCTTGAGTCGCACAATTTACTGTTCGAGCAGTGTTTCACTTGTACTTTTTTAAAATTTTTTTGTAAAAACATCATGAGTAAATCAAATAGTTTGCCGGCAATCATACCTGCTAATAATATGCTTTCAGGACATGAAGATAGGAATGCAGGTAGCGGCGTTTATAATGTGGTGTCCTCCTCGTCTTCCAACGCCAATGTGACAATTGATTATGGGAGTTCAGAAACTGCATCGAAAAATGACGGCGATGTTAAGGAAGAAGGTTCGTACAAGCCCGGTACAATTCTAGGCGGCAGCTTTCGGTTGGAACGTTTACTTGGTCGCGGCGGTATGGGCGAGGCGTGGAAAGCATTCGATCAAGTTGCAAATCGTCAGGTAGTCGTCAAATTCGTTCCCAAAGAAGTACAAAACGTCAAACGCGCAGTTGAAATGGTACGCGATTCTTTTCAACGTATTCATTCGCTCCAACATCAACACATTTGTCCGGTTTATAGTCTTTCACATGATGCGGAACATGGTTTGTTTGTTGTTATGAAATATGTCAACGGCGTAACTCTCGACGAATACCGCAAAAGACAAATCGCTAAATACGGCGGCGTTTTGACAAACGAACTCATGGATATTCTTTGGTCAATAGCGAAAACTCTTGACTACGCACATTCAAAACGAGTCATCCACCGTGATATAAAACCACAAAACATAATGGTTAGCCGAGAAGATGGAATTCAAATTATCGATTTTGGGCTTGCTGAGGAGATTCGGGCAAGCATGGTGGAAGTTAGTGAAACAGTCGTAATGGGAGTAGTTGGCACACGTCCGTACATGGCGCCGGAACAATGGCGCGGACGTTTTCAAGACGCAAGAACTGACCAATATGCATTCGCCGCAACTGCTTATGAAATGTTGTCAGGTGCGCCACCTTTTCACAGCAATGATGTTGCGATTTTACGTGAATGTGTGTTGCGGGATCGTCCGAAAAGAATTGTGGGCATTCCCGATTATATGAATGAAGCAATACTTAAAGGATTGGCAAAAAAGCGTAGCGAGCGGTTTGAAACATGTAAGGATTTAGTCAAGGCAATGATCAAAAGACCTCATCAAAAAAAGGGAAGTTCAACTTTCCCAGGTGTTTTGGCTGCCGATCCTGAAAATCCGCCGCAAGGTCAAATCATAAAACAGGCTAATAGCTCCGCTATTGGTACAAACTACACAAATACATGGAGACCCGAAACAATGATGGCTACTAATTATTCGATTAACGAACAACCGCCAATGACCTCAATGCATAATCCGCCCAATCAGCAGCAACCACAACCGCAACCACAAACTTTCCAGTTGCCGCAAAATGTGCCTTTATGGATTGTTGTGGCGGTTTGTGCTGTTTTGATGATTATGTTTATGTTGTTGGTTTCATTAGTGTTATTTACGTATATTGTAATGCGTTCTGAACATAAACCAACCCATAAATTGCCCGACAACAATACTGCCGTAAATTATAGCTCCAATCAATTTACCAATCCTAATTCCAATAATAATGCTGGAGCAAATCTATATTCGAATCAACCGCATTATGTACCCAATCAGCCGACTTATGTTCCTAACCCTAATCCCAATACACCTAATCCCAACAATCCGAATCCGGCTTATTCACCATCGGGCGGTGGTTACATATCGCCAAACCCGTATTATCCGCCGCAACCGCCGCCTGCCGTAACTTCACCGCCAATAGTAAATCCGCCAAAATAAAGGATACTCAAAAAGTGTGGACAGTTTAAAATTGTTACTGTTTGCTGTTGTATTCCTTTCTGCCAATTTGTTTTGTAAACTTTAGATTTTTTTGTAAGTTACAAAACAATTATTGAATAGTTTTTTTAGAGATTTTCTTTAGTTTTTTGAAGAAATAAATGGAAGAATCATTGTTGGATGAGGATTTGAAGCGTGTTGGTCTTATAGCTGGTTGGGGGCGTTATCCGGTTTATCTTGCGGAGGCGTTGAAGCAACGCAGGGTTGAGGTTTATTGTCTTGGTATAGCTAATCATGCTGATTTGGTATTGCGTGATATTTGTGATGCTTGGTTGCCGCTTGGTCTTGGTAAGTTGCAGACGGCATTTCGTTTTTTTCGCAAGTATGGGTTGACACATGGCACGATGGCGGGCAAAATCAATAAAAAATTGCTTTTGCATCCGTATTTTGTGTGGCGGCAACTGCCTGATTTTTATACGATACGTAAATTTCTACCGATGTTTATTACGCGAAAGAAAGATTTGAAGGACGATACGCTTTTATCTACGGTTGTTGAGGCATTTGCGGAAAATAATATTAACCTTTTACCAGGTACTGATCTTATACCTGAATTGCTTGTGAAACGTCAGAAATTAACTCGCCGTGGTCCGAATGCGGCAGAATGGAAAGATATTTGTTTTGGTTGGACAATAGCTAAGGAGATGGGGCGACTGGATATTGGTCAAAGTGTTTGTGTGCGCAATCAAGCAATATTGGCTGTCGAGGCAATAGAGGGAACTGACGAATGCATAAGACGCGCAGGTTCGCTTAGTCAGGCGAAAGGTTTTACTGTTATAAAAGTCGCCAAGCCGCAACAAGATATGAGATTCGATGTACCAACTTTCGGCTTATTAACATTGAAAACAATGTATGAATCCGGTGCAAGAGCATTGGCAATTGAGGCGGATAAAACCATTTTCATTGACCGGCAAGATGTAGTTGATTTCGCTAATTTACATAACATTGTAATTGTTTCGATTTACGAAAATGACAGCAAAAAAGAAAAATCACCTTTTGCCGAATTCCCCTCCGAACTATAAAACAAAAAATTCAAGTTAGTTGAGTCATGCTATTATAAAACTGTATTGACGAAATTTATATTGCCGATATATTATTCCGGCTTTTGGTTTGTTATGTATTTTTTGACGCAGTTAATTTTATTTAACTGTTTGATGAATTCAGTCTCATATCGTTTATTACTTTATTTTAGACAAGACAAGTACATTTTAAAAGTACAAACGTTTTGGTGACTCCGTGTACGTTGAATCATTGTGTTGATGATTTAATTGAGCTATACGGAAGTAATGAGTTGAATATTGCAATATACCGTTCGTATTATGAATTGCGAGACTCAAGAGCGTAAAGCCCGCTTTCAAATAGATAAGCAGGCGTTGGCAAAAGAAATTTAGAGAGTGAACAGTTTATTAAATTTGAAATTGGTTAGTTTATTATTGCAATGTTACTCTTAATAGTTAATTGGCTTCTTATGTTTGAAGTCGAAAGGAATAGTGTAAATATGAAAACAACTACTAGCAACAGTAAAATTTTTGTTCAAGAGATTAATTTTGGAACAGAAACTCATTACAACTTGTCTATTTTGACAAATGTTAAAATAGATAAGCAGGGG
>JAITDV010000118.1 GCA_031282385.1 Planctomycetaceae bacterium
ACCGGTCTTGAAAACCGGCGTATCGCAAGGTACCGTGGGTTCGAATCCCTCTCCGTCCGCTTTTGTTATTACTTAATTACTGTTTGATCTTACTATTGAGAAATCTCTACATTTTCTCCGCCTTTAGCGGTGCCGATTGCTTTCAAAATTTCTGTTGGCATGTCAGACGGCAATATTTTTACGCTGCCATTCCAAAATCCGACATTTTCCGTGCCAAGAACACTGTCTTTTTTGTTTGTCCATTTAACAAAATCTTCAAGCGAAATATCAGCTTTCGGATCCATCCAGCAAAACGGCTCCTTAACCACAACAATTGAAACGGTCTTACTTGTTCCATCGGAAATATCGCCCAACTCAGTCTCAACTTTGGGTTTAAGCGGTTGACCTTTAATTACAACGTAATTACATCTCATATTAGGGTCGTTGCTATTTGTGATTTTGGGTTCGGAATATTGTGGGATTAGTACGTTATGGAATTGTTTATTGTATTCGCTGTCCCAAGGTTCATTGAGTCTGATTTTTTCGTGCAAAGTTGCTTGCTCCATAAACGGCAGAATTAAGACTCGCCAACTATGTAACGGTTTGCCCGCCACATCAACTGTATAAAGCGGCGGTAATTTACCATATACACTATCATAACAATTTAATGCTAATATAATTTCTCTGATGTTGCTAGAGTATCGTGCTTTTCTTGCGTTTTCGCGTGCTGCTTTTACTGCCGGCAATAATAACCCCGACCCAATTCCAGTAAAAACAACAAGAGTACTAACATTCGTAATATTCAATTCCGTACTAGCTGAAAACACAAGACGATCACCTTTTACCGACGGCATATTTGAACGTAATATGCCGGCTATATATTCCAACAATAATGGGGGTACTCTATATTCTTCACGCTGTGATTCCAAAAACACTTTGGCAAGAAAGACGCCGTTATCAATACTACTCTCAAGCAGATTACGCAACAAAACCGCATCGCTCTCTTTAGGAGTTTTGATGGTAATTTGGAAAATTTCTTTTTTCGTATCTGATACAAGCCGACCAAGAGACGCCGACGCCGTAATCCAATTTATTTTGTTTGACGCAAACACAAGAAGATTCTTAACCATGCCTGGTAAACTCGGATCAACCGGTATTTTTATGATGAACTTACGCACTTGTTCGTTAAGTGAAAAAGCAATTTTTATTTCGTCGTTACCTGCATCTTTCAACGCTTCATAGATTGGAGCTTTATTTGACGGTTTTATATTTTTCGTCCAATCTATTGCTTGTTTGAATTGTGGTTCTGTGAAAAACATGAAATCGCCTGTTTGAAAATATTCAATGTCAGACAATTCAAGCAATAACGAAAGTAATTCCAAGTCGCCCGTTGTTTTATTTTGCCAAGGTATAGCAACTAATAACGGAACTTTCATGTCTAATAAACCCGTGTCAACAATCACTGCCAATTCACGCAGTCCCAATTTATCCATTACCAACTCAATTTTCGGACGTACATTTTTTTCAAAATTGTTTAGTTCTTTATTGTATTCACGCATTGTTGCGTTGAAAGATTTTTCATTGAAATTTAAATCTTTCAAATGAACTTTAACAGAGTCAGTTAAAAGAACTTGTAATCTGTCAAAATTAATTTTGCGCAAATCAACATGTACAAACATAAGACAATTGTCCGTTATCAACGGGGCAAAAGTCTCTTGAGCTGCAGTACGATTAGCAGCCGCAATTACCAACAACGCCGAAACCAAAATAACCAACTTCGGCACAATCCTAAATTGAAACAATTTTTGTAACATTTTTTCTCCTGTTAAACTTAAACTTAAACTTAAACTTCCAACCTCACTCACAACTACACATCGCAAAGACATATTAAATTCGGAATACCGAATAGATTCTCTGTATAGTTTCATACAAATGCAATATTAAAATACAGCGTTCCAATGAAATGTAACTGATCAATGACTTTTAAACTGTTCACACTTTAAATTTCCTTGACGCTCTTGAGTTATGCAATTTATAGTACGAACAGTATAGATTACGAAAAAGGTTAAAGTTTACAAACCAACTTGTCAGGCGGAAACATAACAAAACGTAATAACCGTTTTGTTAATCTTGTTGCTAGTCGTTTTCTGACAGTTATCAATTACAAGCGGTCTATTACTTCATTAACGCCTGCTATTACAAAAGAGCGCAGCATTGTACTCGATCCGTACATGCGTGTAAATGATACCTAATATTTGATTTGTTACGCAATTTATAGTACGAACAGTATATTTGCCTAGTTTACATTTTTGATGAACGCAATTATATTCTTGACGTATTGAAGATTCAATTT
The DNA here is from genome assembly GCA_031282385.1 of Planctomycetaceae bacterium. GTDB lineage: Bacteria > Planctomycetota > Planctomycetia > Pirellulales > Thermoguttaceae > WRKP01. The sequence continues at coordinate 2,333 of JAITDV010000118.1, forward strand.
TCTTTTTTTGTAATGACGCTGGAAACGAAGCAATAACATGGTAACCGTTTGGAATTTGATAACGGGACGGTAATAAAGCGGTTACTTTATTGTGTTTTGTTGTGTTTCCGTGTGCTGTGTTGTTTTGTAAAATTTTGAATTTTGCGGATCAACAATGAAATTTTAATTTTTTTGGAGGAGTAAGATATGATTGGACTTAAAAATATGATGGAAACTTGCCGCCGTGTTGGGATAATAACGCGGGCTGGAGTGGGGTTGGTTGAAGCAATAAAGCGGGAAGCAACACGTCAACATGATCAAAAAATGTGGTCTTCTATTGTAACATCGTTGGAAAACGGCGAATCTTTGGCGGTTTCTTTACAGCCATTTCAAAAGCAGTTTGGCGAAATATTTATTGCAATGATAGAGACAGGTGAAGATTCCGGTCAATTGAGTGAGATGTTTATTGATCTTGCGGATTATTATGAAGATTTGTTACGGATACGTCGTGATTTTCTGCGTTCATTGATTATGCCGGTGATTGAATTAGTTGCAGCGGTTGTGATTGTTGGATTTATTATATTGTTGCTTGGACTTGTGAGTGAGTTAGCGGGGCAGACGGTAGATATTCTTGGATTTGGTTTGATTGGATTTAGTGGTTTTGTTCGGTATTGGATTTATGTTGGAGTTTTTTGTACGTGTGTTTATTTTTTATTTTTGTGGTTGAGTCGAAATGTTCGTCGGATGCGGGTTGTACAATATTTTTTAAATTGTGTTCCGAAAATTGGAGTATTGATGCGTTCGTTGGCGTTTATGCGGTTGTGTTGGGGATTGGATTTGACGATGCGGACAGGAATGGAAGTAGAACGGGCGTTGAAGTTATCTTTCAATGGTACAAATTATGCGCCGGTGTCGGACAATTTGAAATTGATTCTGGAAGTTATTCGAAATGGCGGTGATTTGACGGACGCTTTTTCTGTAACAAAAAATATTGATTATGATTTGATTGCCGGCGTAGAGACGGGCGAACAGTCGGGTTCGTTGCCGGAGTTAATGCAAAAAATGAAAGAACGTTATTTTCAAGAATCGTTAACTAATCTTCGAGCGGTTTCTGTAGTTGGCGGTTTTATTGTTTATGGATTGATTATGGCGTTGATTGTGTTTCTTATTTTCAAGATTGCAACATTCTACATCGGCATCCTTAACGACGCAACACGAATGGCAATGTTATGATATAGATTTTCTGTCTTTTTTAGACAACTTCTAAAAACTTATTTTGTCCACGAATTTTTCACGAAAGATCACAATTAAATAATTTGTGCAATTTCGTGTCAATTCGTGGATAAAATAAGTTTATTGTCTAAACTTGTCTATCCTGAAAATTTCGATAATTCCGTAAAAAAATACAACAGTTAAACAACGTCCCCCCTACTTTATTATATTTTTTTTGTTAAAATCGCCCGCCCGCTTTGTTAGTTATCATAGTTATCAGTTGTTATTTATCAGCTTTGCTATTAATCGGAGTTATGCTGTTCGTACTATAAATTGCGTGACTCAAGAGCGTAAGAGCCTGCTTTCCGATAGGTAATCATGCGGCAGTAAATGAAATTTAAAGTGTGAACCGTTTAAAATGTGTTCAGTATAGTTTAATATTCTAACAAAAATTTTAAGGAGAAACGGTATGTCTGAACAGACAAACGAACAATCGTCACTTACTCAAAAACAATCTCAAGAAATTGAACTTTTGCAAGATATTGCAAAACGTCCTTTTTTTTCACGTGCGTTGGGTTATGTGAAGTTGACGGGTCCTGGTCTTTTGCAAGGAGCAATGACACTTGGTGCCGGTAGTGCGGCGGCGTCGGTTGTTGCTGGAGCGTCATTTGGTTACAAGTTACTTTGGGTACAACCTCTCGCAATGTTTCTTGGCATAATGATGTTTGCAGCGGTGTCAAATATCGTTTTGACAAAAAAATCGGAGCGTCCATATTGGGGTTTTATGCGTGAAATGAAATCAATTTGGTCGCCTTTTGTGATAGTGGTTTTTTTGTGGGCGTTTGGAACAGTGTTATCGTCTGTTATCTGGCATTTCCCGCAATATACTCTTGCCGCCGGAGCAGCTCGAAGTGTTGTTAAACAATTTGTACCGTCAGCTGAAATGTCTTTTGAAACTGAAGTTGAGCAACGTACTTGGTTTGGTTTTGGCGACGTGAAAATTGATAAGAAAACAAATAAACCCATCTTAGAAAAAGTTACAAAATATACATCGTTAGGTTACATGGTTAGTATTATTGCCGGTGTGGTGATTTTATTTGTCAACATAGTTGTTGTGTTTAATTATGGTCGCGGCGGAATTGGAATTCGTGTGTACGAATGGTTTTTGAGATTTATGATGGGGCTTGTGTTTTTGACGTTTTTCCTTGTTGTTATTTTGAATTTTCACAAGATTGACTGGCTTGAAATCTTTCGAGGCTTCACGTGTTACTATGGTATTCCGTACAACGAAGACCCTGCCGAATACGCTAAAACGGTTACTGTGATACTTGGTATGCTTGGGGCAGCGGTTGGAATCAATATGACTTTTTTGTATCCATATTCGCTTTTGAAAAAGGGTTGGGGAGAAGGGCATAAGACATTAGCAAAATGGGATTTGTGCATGACGTTATTTATGCCGTTTACAATTATTACTTCGTTGATAATGTTGGGTATGACGGTTTCCGGTGTTTACAACGGCAATGATATTGTCAACAGTAAAATTGATCCGCTTCAAGCAGCTGCGGCGTTGCAAAGCGGCGGTTTCATTTCCAAAGAGGTGGCAACTATCATTTTCTGCGGCGGTTTGTTCGGTATGACATTTGGGGCAATAAGTGCGCACATGACTTGTTGCGGGTTTACGCTTTGTGAAATGTTTGGGCTTGATCAGACGACATGGCGATTCAGGTTATTTGCTTTAACTCCGTCAATTGGCGTGTTGGGAGTTGTGTTCAAGTTACCTTTTTGGTTTCCAGTGCTGGCGTCAGCGATTTGTTTGACAATGTTACCGGTTGCGTATTTGATATTTATCATTTTAAGTAACAAACGCTCATATCTCGGAGACGCAGTTGGTAAGGGAATAAAACGCTGGATTTTCAATGCAATACTTGTTGTAACGTTGATTACGGCAATTGTCGGTGCAAGTATAAAAATCAAAACAAGTGTAGTTAATCCTGTTAAAGAGGTAATTGTTGAGCTGTTGAAAAATGAAAACCAACTATAGAGATTCCATATTGCCGGATTAAAATAACTATTCAGTCGTGATATTATTTTGTGCTATTGAATTTTCCCGTCCCTTTAGGGAATGTTTATAGCCGGTGCTGAAGTTACATTAGACCTTTTCTCTAACCTAAAAATACATCAACGCAACAAAAAAACTACAACAAAAAACCGCCTTTAACTCCTCCGAGACCACCCCTAACCCCTCCAAAGGAGGGGAATAAGAAGATGCCTCCGAGTGAGACGAATATTCCCCTCCTTCGGAGGGGTCAGGGGTGGTCTCCTACAGGTTAGCGAAAAGGTCTAGTATCAAAATTAATTGACAATGAGTACCCATTCAGATGCTCAAACGAACTCGCCGCGAACAAGTTGGCTACCATTAAAACAACAAAAAGACTTTTTCAGGGACAACTAGTTAAACTGTTCACACTTTAATTTTCTTCCTATTGGAAAGCGGGCTTTTACGCTATTGAGCCGCTCAATTTATAGTAAGAGCAGTATAGAGGTTTCTGTTATTGGATTGTGGTTTTCGGGCAATAAAAAAGCCGATTCAGTAATTCAACTGAATCGGCTTTATATTAAACTGCTCTCACGTTAAATTTCACCTACTGCCGCCTGCTTACCTATCTGAAAGCGAAGCTTTTACGTCTTTGAGTTACGCAATTTATAGTATGATCATTAAATATTGGGCGCAGATGGATTCGAACCATCGACCTCAGCCTTATCAGGGCTGCGCTCTAACCAAACTGAGCTATGCGCCCTTAATCGCAAACCAACCAAGTCCAATTAATTTGCCGGACTCACAAATTCACAAAAATTTAACTGCTGTTCTAACCGCACACAAAGTCCCAATAGCATACACCAAAAATCAATCTTGACAACGGGGGGTAAACCACATTAATTGACACCAAAATCAAAATTAGAATTTCAGAATAAATGATACTTTAATTTTTCCGTGTTCTTTGTGTTCTCTGTGTTCTCTGTGGTAAATTTAAAAACATATTATTAGGAATCCTCAATTGAATAGTTACTAGACCTTTTCTCTAACCTAAAAATACATCAACGCAACAAAAAACCTACAACGAAAAACCGCCTTTAACTCCTCCGAGACCACCCCT
>JAITDV010000199.1 GCA_031282385.1 Planctomycetaceae bacterium
CCATAACCTATCCAAAGGGGGGGAATAATTCCCCTCCTTCGGAGGGGTTAGGGGTGGTCTCGGAGGAGTTAAAGGCGGTTTTTTGTTGTAGGTTTTTTGTTGTGTTGATGTATTTTTAGATTAGAGAAAAGGTCTATTGAGGTTGGGAAACAGAATTGTTGACGATATACTGCTCGTACTATAAATGCGCAACTCAAGAGCGTAAAAGCCTGCTTGCCAATAGGTAAGCAGGCAAAGGTAAAGGTAAATGAAATTTAAAGTATGAACAGTTTAAAATTCCACAACTCAACAACTTTGCCATTGCGAAAAAACGTATCATTGAACGCGAATCTTGCATTCGGGACAAATGATACTAGAATCTATTTTGGTAAAGTTGAATGGTGTTGTGTGCATCATTCTGATTACTTGTGATTGTGTACTGCTCGTGCTATAAATTGCGTGACTCAAGAGCGTAAAAGCCTGCTTGCCAATAGGTAAGCAGGCAAAGGTAAAGGAAATTTAAAGTGTGAACAGTTTAAAATTTCAAAGTTGAACAATCTAACATTTAACCAATAAAAATTAGTATGGACGTATTTAATGTAATTTCAAAACGTCAAAGTTATCGCGGTACATTTACCGACGCTATGGTTTCACGCGAAGATTTAATCAAAATCGTGCAAGCAGGACTTGACGCCCCAAGCGGCTGTAACGCTCAATCGACCAGTTTTGTCATTGTGGACAAACCAACATTGATTGCATCAATTGCAAAATTACTTGGCGATAGAGTTGTTTGCAAAACAGCCAAAGCAATGATAGTTTGCGTTTGTGATAAGAAGCCGGTTTACGGTAAATTATCATTTTATATTGAAGATTGTGCGGCTGCGGTTGAAAATATGTTGATTGCGATTGCTGCTCTTGGTTATTCTACGGTTTGGCTGGACGGAGTGATTCGAGGCGATGTCGGAGTTGAAATAGGCAAATTGCTAAATATACCGGCAGAACTTGAAGTACGAGTTTTATTACCTATCGGCGTCGCCCAAACTCAAACCGCAAAACCCGCAAAAAAATCCTTTGACGAAAGAGCAAGATTCGCATAAAACCAAATCTTATTCACAACTATTCAGCGGGATTACTGCAATAAAATTGTTCAAGTGCCAATGGAAAGATGTTAGGGGATAGGAAAAGGAACGAAACAGGCAGGAACGCAATGATCTAAAGTAAACAACATTAGACCTTTTCGATAACTCCTCCGAGACCACCCCTGACCCCTCCAAAGGAGGGGAATTATTCGCTACCGAAGGAGGCGTCTCCTTATTCCCCTCTCTCGGAGGCGTATTCTTATTCCCCTCCTTCGGAGGGGCTAGGGGTGGTCTCGGAGGAGTTAAAGACGGTTTTTTCGTTGTAGGTTTTTGTTGCGTTGATGTATTTTTAGGTTAGAAAAAAGGTCTATTAAAAGTGTGAACACTTGAATTGTCATTTACCATTACCTGCTTAACTTTCGGAAAGCAGGCTTTCAAACTGTTCACACTTTAATAATTCCAAGCAGAAAAATTTTGACAAATATGTAGGAACGAACCACGAGTTCCTACATAATCTTTTGTTATTTCAAATATCTGTTATTTCTCAACGATTTTGTTTCTGTTTTTGTTTCAGTTATAGTCGGAGTGGTGAAAGAAACTTGACGATTTTCTGATACTGCATCTTCTGTTTTAATTGTTTGAGTTGCGGGCAATGGAGCAGGACGCAAAGAGAAATCTTCTTGGTTTTCGTTTGTTGAAGTTGTCGGATTACTTGATGTGAAATCAGGAATTATTATTGGTAAAGATTTTGCTCCTTTGTCTGAATCAATTATTTTCGGCGCCAACACAGGCGCTTTTTCGTCAGTTTTGTTGTTATTGTTAATAATTAGGTTTGACTTCGTGTTGTCGGGTAACATGTTTTCGGTGTAATGGAATTGCTGATATTTTTCGCGGCTTAAAACTCGCGGTCTTGTGAAACCGTAATTTAATTTGCGACTTGCGTCTTCAGCTCTTGCCCGTCTTTTTGCATCAAAATATGCTTTACCGGGCCACGAACCCTCAACAAGATAAACATTATCATATTCCAACAAAGAACCTTTACGATAATGCAATGTCATAATAGCAATGTTGTAATCAATTATTGCACGATAATATTCAGTGTCTGCTTCTGACAATCTGCGCTGTGCGTCAAGTACCTGATCCAAAGTAGTTGTTTGTGAATTGAAAGCTGCTGTTACGGCGTTTACTTCTTCTGTCGCCGCAATTCTACGTTGCAACATTGTAACGCCGGTTTGGTATGCTTGCGTAATTTCGCGGAATGAGTCCGCCAATTGATGTGATAATTCCAACTCCTGCTCTTGCAATATAGCTCGTGATTTTGCTAAATTTAATTGGGCGTTACGGACTGCCGCTAGTTCACTTCGCCATCCCAACGGCATAGAAGCATTTAAACCAAGTACCCAACCGTTATAGTTGCCGCCGGTCAAATTACCGATTGCGTTACTTTGATGATTTCCTTGATTTATCAATTCGCTGCCTGCACCGTCCCATCTGTATTTGCCGATCAAGTCAATTTGAGGCATGAGAAAATTTTTAGACGCAGTTAACTCAAGTTCACGTTTTTTCACTTCCCATTTTTGTTTCCGCAACTCCGGCGACCTAAACAACGCTTCACAGACAATATTTTGCCAATCAAGTTTAATTGGCGCAGTGATTGGATTGTCGGTTGGTCTCATTAAACGTCCGTCAGTTGCGGCTAAACCGAGAATAGAACGAAGAGCAGCTTCAGTTCGGAATAAATTCGTTTGTGCGGATTCTGCCTGACCTCTGAATGTATAGTAATTATTTCTTGCCTGCGCTTCGTTTTGTGCAGTACCGCCTTTAGCACCAACATCTTTTAATGCCTTTATTTGTGTCCACGTCTGTTGCGCGGCGTCGCAACCTGATTTGACGGATTCAAGACGATGGTAAGCATAATACAGATTCCAATATGCTTTTTCAACATCGGCAACAAGATTTCGGGTTGCCATTTCAAAATCGTTGATTGCTTGATCTGTATTGATTCGTGCGATTGCAACACCTGAATAAATGCCGGGGCGACCATTGGGACCGGCTATCCGGTTAAATTGGATTCCGTTACCGCGAAATAAAGGTTGCACAAAACCGCCTTCAAGATAACTTGACCAACCCTTTGTCACGCCATTTTTGCTGTATTGGTAATTATTCGACTGATTTAAATAAAATTGTGTTCCAGTTGCGGCGGTTTTATTGATCCCAACGCCAAACGAACCTTGATCAGTCTGTTCACTTCCCGGTGTGTCGTTTTTGCCCCATTGTGTTGTTGCCGACAACATTGCATCAAATTCTGCCAACGCCGCTTCAACACCGTATTGCGGATTACTTTCGGTCAGTGCAATATCATAAACTGTACCAACTGCATTGGGAGATGATAGCAATGCGCCGGGAACTCCAGATGCGCCTGCACTGGAAAAACCAACGCCGTTCAAAGTACGAATTACTTTGCAATTCTGGAGAGCAATTTGGATTGCTTCCTCAAGTGCAATATCCCAAAATCCTTTTGGTTCAGGGTTTGTAAGAGACAACGGATCAATTGCCCCGCAGACTTCATTTAATTTCGGTACCTCGGCGTCGGGGTAATCAATTTGGGTTGCGTGTGTTTTGAAATATTTTTGATATTGACCTTTTTCTGTTAGGAAAAACGGCTGTTGAGGCTGACAACCAACGAGGTTAATCATACTTATAACAATACCAACAAAAAAGGCAAATGATATTTTGTGAAGGGAACTCATGTTTTCTTCCTTTAGCTTTTTGTGCGATTAGTATAATTTACTAATGCAAAAGGAGTATTCAACCTTGTTTACCGGAAATATCGGTAAGTCTTAATAAGTGAATAATTTCGTGAGCGTCTGGCAACATATTGTAAGATCAAGAAGTCATTTATATTAGGTTACAATTCGTTGAGTCTTGCGGTGATTGCTTCCGGTTAGCGGCAAAAATCGGCAACATAAATTTTGTTTTCGATTTTCAACTACTACAATACTTCTTTGTTTTTTCGGCGAAGTTGGCTGCAAGCCCTAAATATTCCTAAAGCAGACCGCGCAATACTAATGATCGCAGTTATCCGCAAAATCAGAATCGTCAAAATAACCGGAAAAGTTTAATTTATCGGTAAACTTTTTTTAACTTTTTCAAACAACCTAACAGGCAAAGTTCAACTAATTTATCCAAAACCACAAAAAATTTCGCTGTAATTATTCAGTTGCGGGATTCCATTATTTAGTTGTCCCTGAAAAAATCATTTGGCGCTATAAATTCTGGGCTTATCTGGTTGCAATTTAGAGTTATAATTTGCAATATAGTTATTGTTTTATCCGAGATTTTCCCTAAAACCTTGCAAATATTAGACCTTTTCTCTAACCTAAAAATACATCAACGCAACAAAAAATCTAAAACGAAAAACCGCCTTTAACTCCTCAGAGACCACCCCTAACCCCTCCAAAGAAGGGGAATAAGAATACCCCTCCGAAGGAGGCGAATATTCCCCTCCTTCGGAGGGGTCAGGGGTGGTCTCCTACAGGTTAGCGAAAAGGTCTACTATTATTAATTGACAAGGTGTACCCATTCAGATGCTCAAACGAACTCGCCGCGAACAAGTTGGCTACCATTAAAACAACAAAAAGACTTTTTCAGGGACAACTAGTTAGGAAAAAGAGGTTATAAACTGTTCAAACTTTAAACTTCGTTTACCACCGCTTGTTTACCATTGGAAAGCAAGCTTTTACGATTTTGATTCGCACAATTTATAGTACGGGCAGTATAAGTTAAGGAATAGAAACGAAACAGACAAAAACACAGTACTCTAAAGTAAACAACCCTTATTTATCTAAATTCCCTTAGTAACAAACAACGCCCCCAAAAATGCGCCCTTATTTTTTTAGATGATAAATTTGATAAGATAAATGGATTATTATTATCCAGCTAGCCCCTCAACAATCATGTATTGACATGAGGTAGTGCAATTGTCTATTTTGATTTTGGTATTGAAACGGGTAATAACATTTAATTTTAAACTGTTCGCACTTTAAATTTCTTTACCTTCGCCTGCTTACCTATCGGAAAGCAGGCTTTTGCGATTTGGATCCGCGCAATTTATAGTACGAGCAGTATATCAAGACAAAATTATTGATCTAAAGATGATTTGGAACGAAATTTATAATTGTGATTGTATTGAGGGAATGAGTAGAATTGATGCGGGGACGGTCAATCTTGTGTTTGCAGATCCGCCGTTTAATATTGGGTATTCTTATGATATTTACCATGATAAAAAAGATTATAAAGTATATCTGGATTGGTCTCAAAAATGGTTCGATGAAGTTTGGCGAGTGTTAAAATCGGATGGTACTTTTTGGCTTGCGATTGGTGATGAATTTGCGGCGGAGTTAAAGGTTATTGCAACGCGTGAGGTTGGTTTTATTTGTCGTAGTTGGGTGATTTGGTATTATACTTTCGGCGTGAATTGCAAGCGAAAATTTACACGTTCTCATGTCCATTTGTTTCACTTTATCAAAGACAAGGAAAATTTCACTTTCAACGACACCACAATCAAAATTCCAAGCGCACGCCAAATAATCTACAACGATAAACGCGCTAATCCTAATGGGCGATTACCGGACGATACTTGGATTTTGAGACCGCAGGAAATCAACAATGAATTTACACCGGACAAAGATACTTGGACGATCAACAGAGTTTGCGGTACATTTAAGGAAAGGGAAGGTTGGCACAACTGTCAGATGCCTGAAGCCGTACTTGAACGAATAATTAAGGTATCAAGTAATCCAAATGATAAAGTTCTTGACCCGTTTCTTGGAAGCGGCACAACTGTTGTTACCGCAAAAAAACTCAACAGACAATATTCCGGTTTTGAAATATCGAAAGAGTATTTTGAGCTATGTAAAAAAAGATTACAAAAAAAACAATGACAAATTGTTTTTGTAACTATTCAGCCGTGTGGTACTGATAACTCCGCGAATGAATCGTTACAATATTTCTTTATATTTTTTTCTTTGTCTTTTATTTTGTCAGCGGCGTTATTGACAAGCTTGAACACTATCTTGAAAACAGGACATTCAATTGGCAACTTCTAAAAACCTATTTTTGACGCAATTATCAGAATTTTCAGGATAGACAAATTTAGACAATAAATTTATTTTATCCACGAATTTGCACAAATTATTTAATTAGTGATCTTTCGTGAAAATTCGTGGACAAAATGAATTTTTAGAAGTTCCGTAATATTTCATGGAATTTTCGTAACTATTCGGTCGGCAACTCTACGCAAAAAAATTTATAACAGGCGGCAACACAACGTAACGCAGTAACCGCTTAAAACTATCATTTTTTTAACCACCCCTACCCCTCCAAAGGAGGGGAATTAAATGCCCCTCCTTTGGAGGGGTAGGGGTGGTTTATTAATACGACTGAATAGCTAGTTGTCCCTGAAAAAGTCATTTGGAGCTATAAATTCTGGGCTTATCTGGTTGCAATTTAGAGTTATAAT
>JAITDV010000300.1 GCA_031282385.1 Planctomycetaceae bacterium
GAACCACCGCCTTTCCCGCCACCCCGCCCCCCCCTAGCCCCTCCGAAGGAGGGGAATAAGAAGACGCCTCCGAATGAGGGGAATAAGAGGATGCCTCCGAGGGAGGCGAATAATTCCCCTCCTTCGGAGGGGCTAGGGGTGGTTTCCTACAGGTTAGCGAAAAGGTCTAATCTACCTTAGTAACAGACAACGCCAAAAAAATGCGCCCTTATACCCTCATGTTTTATTTGACATTTCTTAAATTCACCATTGAAAGAATAAGGGCATAAGGGCGCGTTGAGGAGTTCCTGCTTGTTACTAATGGGAATTGGATAAATAAGGGTTGTTTATTTTGGAGAGCTGCTTTTTGTCTGATTCGTTCTTATTCCCTGATTTTTGTCATATTATTGCATCAAATATTATTTTTCCAAAAATGATATGCCGTAAAAACAAGGGGTTCATAAATTCCGTTTCAATAATTCTGCATTTTTGAGGTTCAAAATATATGCCGAAATTGAGTAAGATTTAATCATCTGCTCTTTTAATAAAAGTTGTTATGAATTTTGCAAAAGTCCAGTTATTATTTCCTTCACCGCCGCCTGCTTGCCTATCGGACAGCAGGCTTTTACGCTCTTGAGTCAGGCAATTTATAGTACGAACAGTATACACTCGATTCACACAATTTATAGTATAAACAGTAAGGCCGGAGTAACAGAATTGTTGACGATGATAAACATACGGCTGAATAGATACGAAAATTCCACTGAAATATTAGCGGAATATTTTGTATTCGTGAAATCATGCCCCTACTTGCCGTATATTATTGGCTTGGTACAATGCTCCACCGTTTGCTGAATTGAGGTTATGATTCGGCGGATAGTTTTGTCCTGTTTGGAATTCCTTTTTGATTATCTGATTGGCGGGACAAAGTTGTAAGTTGTTCGCACTTTAATTTTGTTGTTTTGCGAAATTGATCAAGTATGTTCGGATGAGTTGTACAATTTGAATTTTGCCAATCCGATCAGATTGTTTACGCCCATGTCTGGTTTACATGTCAGTTCAATAAATCCCCAAAAAAATTGTGCAGTAGGTCGCTTCATCGAAATACAATATTCGCGGATAAATGGTGATATGTTGCGTTTTTTTTGTTTTCGATTTAACAAAATCTAATATTTTAAACTGCTCACACTTGAAATTTTGATGACTCACGTGAGCTTACTTATCGGCAAGCTCGCTTTAACGTATTGGTGTTATCTAATTCCGAAGTGTAGTTAGTAATTAGGAGACTAATTGATGGAAATGAATAGAAAAGAATTTCTGCAGACACTTGGAGTTGCCGGTGCTGCAGTTGCTGTAAATGGTATTGGTGCGGTTGACGTTTTGGCACAAGTTGCAAACGAGGATGGTAAACCGGACTTGGTTGTTGTCCGCAATGGCGAACCTGATGTAATGTTCCGAAAAGCTATCGAAGCATTGGGAGGCATCGGTAAATTTGTCAAAAAAGGTCAAAAAATTGTCGTCAAACCCAATATCGGTTGGGATAAACCGCCGGAAATTCCAGCCAATACGAATCCGATTCTTGTTGGCGAAATTGTTAAACAAATACTTGCGGCAGGAGCAAAGGAAGTTGTTGTATTCGATACCGCATGCGACAATCCGAAAAATTGTTACAGAAATAGCGGAATTGAAGCCGCTGTTGTTAAAGCCGGCGGAAGAATGGTTCTCACAAATAAAAGAGACAGAGCGTACAGAAAATATTATCGCGAAGTTAAATTGCCTGAAGGAAAAGTTCTCAAATCCGCTGAAATTCACGAAGAAATTCTTGATTGTGACGCGTGGTTTAACGTTCCCGTGTTAAAAGTTCACGGCGGGGCAAGATTAACTTGTGCGATGAAAAACTTAATGGGTATTGTTTGGGCTCCAGGAATATTTCATTCAAGCGGGTTGCAGCAATGTATTGCGGATATTTGTACTCTTCAAAAGAAACCTATTTTGAATGTGGTTGACGGATATCGTATTATGAAATCAAATGGACCGCAAGGACGTACTGAAGCTGACGGCGTGTTGACAAAAATTCAAATTCTCTCAACCGACATGGTTGCTGCCGATACTTACGCGCTTGAAATTTCCAAAGGCGAAACCAAATTGACACTCCAAGCCGTCGGACATATCACCGCAGGCGAAGAATTAAAACTTGGTACAACCGACCTCAAAAATAAAGTCAACATCAAACGAATATCCATCTGAAATGTTTTAAACGGTTTACACCTTGAATTTCCTTTACCTCCGCCTGCTTTCCTATCGGAAAGCAGGTTTTTACGCTCTTGGGTCACGCAATTTATAGTACGAACAGTATAAGAAAATGATGTTTATTTTTAAGTGGTTGCGGGTATTGACCGCAGTAATTGTGTTTGCGGTATTGGTGTTTTTGTTTGCGGATATTTTTGCTGTTGCACCTTTATCGTTACATTATTTTGCGGAGTTACAATTTGTTCCGTTACTTTTGCGCGGCGGTTTTATCGGCTTAGCTGGAGTTGCTGTCTGGTTATTTGTTACGTTTATTTTGGGGCGATGTTACTGTTCGACAATTTGTCCGTATGGAATTTTGCAAGATATTATTTCAAGATTCGCAAAACTGATTCGCCGTAAAAAACACAAATATTCGTATCAACCGGCAAGCCATAAAACCAGAGGACTGATATTTGTTTTATTTGTTGTTGGTGTTGTGATTATGATGGTTTGCAGCACGGCAACAATTGTTATTCTACTTGATCCGTACAGTAACTTTGGTCGTATTGCGTTTTCACTTTTTCAACCGGTTGTGATTTGCGTAAATAATCTGATTGCCCAAATCAGCCTCGCAATTGACGGCGGTAAATCAGGATTTCAATTCCGAGAGATTCCGTTCTTTGGTGCAGCATTTGTTATTTCTGTTGTGATGTTTTTGCTTGTAGTGTTTCTTTCGTTTTATTATGGGCGGCGTTATTGCAATATGATTTGTCCAATTGGAACGTTGCTTGGTCTAGTTGCCAAAGTTTCATTGTTCCGCGTCAAACTTGATCAATCGAAATGTATCAAATGCGGACTTTGTGAAAAAGTTTGCAAAAGCGAATGTATTGACAGTAAGAATTGTGCGGTTGATTCGTCGCGTTGTGTGGCGTGTTTTAATTGTTTTAGCGTGTGCCGTAAAAATGCGGTTTTGTATTCGTTGACGCCGCTTATTTCGGCGGGCAAAAACAAAGATACGAATAATACAAAATCATTAGTGTCTTTCAAGCCTGTAAAAGTTCAACATCAAAGACGGCGTTTTTTGAGATTATCATTTCTTTCTCTAATATTTTCGATAATCGGAGGCGGCGCAAATAATCCTGATGATCCCTACGGCAACGATCCTTATGGCAACAATTCAACAGATAACAATAACGTCTCCGAATCAACATTGTCATCAAATACAGGACAATCTGCTTCAGATACTTCACAATTAGCGGAGTCGGCGAATTCGGTAAAATCTGTTGCGCAAAATCCAAATTCATTGTTATTGTCAGCGGACAATACTTCGCGAGTTTCTTATGTAAATGATACATTGGTGTTGCCGCCTGGAGCAAGGAGTTTGCAGAATTTTCGGAGCAAGTGTACGTCGTGTCATCTTTGCGTCAGCAAGTGTCCGTCGCGTGTATTGCAACCAAATATCAGTAGAAAAAAAGGCGAAAGTAATACGGGCGGAATTCGCGGATTAGTTCAACCTTCATTGAAATTTGATCATCATTATTGTAACAGAAATTGTACGATTTGCGGTGATGTTTGTCCGACGAATGCAATTGAAAAAGTTACGTCGGAAGAGCGTGAACTTCTTAAAATCGGAACGGTTGAATTTTTAATTGACAATTGTATTGTTTACACGCAAGGTACAAGTTGTGGTGCGTGTCAGGAACATTGCAGCAATGGAGCAATAAAGATGGTACCTTATGGCGATCCGTCAAAAAATCTTACGATACCGGAATTGCACAATGAGTTTTGTATAGGTTGCGGCGGTTGTGAGTCGATATGTCCTGTTCGACCTTATCGTGCAATTTACGTCAAAGGCGTAACCAAACAAACAAAAGCAAAATTATCATACGACCCAAACGAAAAACAAAAAACCGTCGAACTAGATTTCATTTAATAGACCTTTTCGCTAACCTGTAGGAGACCACCCCTGACCCCTCCGAAGGAGGGGAATTATTCGCCTCTCTCGGAGGCGTCTTCATTAT
>JAITDV010000533.1 GCA_031282385.1 Planctomycetaceae bacterium
AATCAGATAAAAACGCAGCGTTCTAAAGTAAACAACCCTTATTTATCTTATCCAATTTCCATTAGTAGCAGACAACGCCAAAAAATGCGCCCTTATTACCCTTATTCTTTCAATGGTGAATTTAAGACAATGTCAAACAAAACATGTGAGTATAAGGGCGTATTGGGTGGGAATTTTGGGCTACTAAGAGTAATTCGACAAATAAGGGTTTGCATATTAGAACCGTTCGGAAAACGATGTTGTCCCGCGTGAATTTATTGGTCTTGGGTAACAGAATAGTTGACGAGAATAAACACACGACTTAATATATACGATTTTCATTTTTGACTAACATAATTATTGTTACAATAATGCATCAAAAAAAATAGTAATTTGATAAACATTTCACAATCAAATTTATAGTGTTAAACGCCATTTTGCAAAAGTCTGCTTCCCGATTGGTAAGCAGGCGGCGGTAAAGGAAATTAAAGTGTGAACATGTTAAAAATACACGAGACTGAATAGTTACATTATTTTTTATAGATTGTCTTCGTTGAACAGTGATTTTATATCGATTGTTTTTATTTCACTGCCGCGTATTTCTGCGGTGGGCAATTTTACGTTTTCCGAAATCACAGGTCTTGACAATCTTTTACCGGAATTACGATACATCTTCAAATCATGCGGATGCGATTGATTCAACGAAAAATTGTTTTCATTATTATTATTATTATTATTGTTATTATTGTTATTATTGTTATTATTGTTATTATTGTTATCTTGTTCAGTGCCGATAAAATTTTCGTTTTGGAATTTTAAGTTTTGCACTTCGTTTGTGATTGTTTTTTGGAAGTCGGCTAATTGTTTGAACAAGTCCTTATAATTCGGAATCGCCGTCTTCACTTCCGCTTCAACACTTGCCGCTGTTTGATCAATTTTTTCTCCCGCAAGTTTGGTCAAGTCCGCCGCATTACTAACTCTTTTTCCCGCATCTTCAGCTTGCTCCGCAACAAACTCAATCTTGTCCACCGCTAACATTATTCGTTTCACCGCATCAGCAATTTGATGTTCAATATTCAAAAGTACGTCTTGTGCAATTTGCGGATCATTTTGAAGTTTACGCACGGCACGATAAACTTCATCAAGCGTAATTGTTGACCGTCTAACCCGAACCGTCTCATCAAAACATTCATTAAAACTCGTCTGCTCCGAACCGCCGTTACCCGCCAACACATTAACAACTGTCAACGCCGACGAAACTTGCATCGTATCAATATTGCCGCTGTTCCCCGCAAACTCACGATACGCGACCCCAAATCCATGTTCCGCATCAAAAGATTCATTGATCCAGTTGAGAACAATCCCGCCGCAACCAACTCCGCCATCCAAAATCCCAACATCAGAACTCATCACCGAATCTACAACATTTTCTTCATCCGCCCACTTGCCCGAATCCCCACAAATTTCAACTTCATTAACTCCTTCAACTTCATCAAATTTTTCAAGATCACTCGACAACTCATCAGAATTTTTATCAATCGAAATTATATCCGCAACGTCATCAATATCATTTGTCGCGTCTATTTGTTCAATTTGTTGTATTTCAAGTCGGGCAAATTTTGACGCTGTATTTTGATTAAGATTGTTGTTTTCAATTTGTCCGTCGGCATTTTGCTGAACTAATTTATCATTGGAACAATTAACATTTTCTTTGGTAAGTTGCAATGCATGAATTTCTGTAACGTTATTTTGCTGACACGTTGTAACATCAATATTGCCGTAAATTTCACTAACTTCACGAACCTTAACTTCGCGTACGAAATCGGACGTTTCAATAGTTTGATAAACATAAACCGGTTCTTTCCGCACAAATTGAGGACGACCGCTCAACACTGCCGCTCCGTATTTTTCAAGACTCTCGCGATTCATGTCCGATTCCTCCAAATCAATATCAATTCCAATTTCAGTATCAGAATTAATATTTGAAATTGTTAAAACTTCTGTACTCCTGTTTACTTTCGTGTTTGTATCATTAGTTTCCGCCGTTTCCGCGTCAAAAATTTTCGTCGTGATACTAACACGTCCCGCTGACAAATTGCCTATCCACGAATGAACAATACGGTTCCGCCATACTGTAAAATCTAATTTGACATAAACACGTTTTTCCGATAACGTTCCATCAGAACAATTACCGCTAACCCAATACAACTTAGTTTTTTTGTAACAATAATACACACAACAAACAACACGCAATTTCGTTTCACAATTTTTTACTTCCGCCGTCAAAGTTTCCGGCGGAAAAAAACGAACTGCCAATCTGCACTCGCCTGTTTTTTGTACAGACTTCTGAATTTTTGTAACGAATAATTGTCGTTGAACCGGTTGCCCAAACTGGTTTGACCTATTCCGCAATACCAACAAATGATCAACATCAACATCAACATCAACCCGTTCTGATGATTCTTCGGCAGAACTAATTGTTGCCGTATTCAACTCAAAACTGATCAACTGCTCTACAGATTCATCATCAATTCCCTCAATCTCGTCGTCTTCTATTTCTGTATTGAAATTATCTTCGTTGTTTGTATCAAAAGCATTTTGCGCAACAGTTTTGTTTGTATTAGAATTTGTATCAATATCAAATTTTCTTAATTCGCCTGAATCGTCTTCCGGATACGGAGGTTTATAAACTCGATATGCAGATTGTGTTTTTTGCTCTTCGTGTGAATCAAAAGTTTTCGTATCGTCATCAAGCGAACCATATTCGACATGAGAACTAACTTCCTTCAAACGAATAATATTTTTCTTCCGCTCAATAATTTCGTCATAATTTTCAATTCTAACTTTATCAATTTCATTCGTGCGTTTACTCAACATTTCATCTACATTTATTTGCTGCAATTTGCCCCAAGCCGTAAGAATTAAAATCTCGTCAATAGTTCCGGCAGCTTGTTGCGCAGCAAGTTGTAAAGCCGCATCGCAGAGTTGGTTAATTTGACGCGGCGAACCGTTAGTCAAACGAAAAATTTCATCTTTAGCAGTATCAGTAAATATTGATCCAAAATTTTTACCATGCGGAAAATCAATTCGTAAAACATCTATTTTGTCAGAATCATTATCAACCGATAAAACATCGTCGGTAAAATTTGAGTAATGATTTTTCTTTTGTTTTGCAATATTTTTTTCGTTGTATTTTGAGATATTTGTTTGCCAAGCAATGTATTGAAAAGTTTCTGTACGCGTTAATACGTCAAGATAAATTCTTGTTGTTACACGCTGGTTAAAGGTATCAAATTGCGGCAATATCAACTTCTCTTCAAATTCATTTGTACCGGCAAGCACAACCCTAAATAACGGTGTTGCTCCATTATCGGAATTGAGCAATAATCTTATTTCATCAAGCAGAATCTGATCAAGAAATTGAGATTCATCAATCAAAAGCAATAAACCTTGTGAAGTTTGCGATTGCACATAATCGTCCAAAACCAAACGTAACTCAGTCTCATCCGCTCCAGTATAAGGTAAATGCAATTCATGTAACAGATTTTGCAAAAATGCTTTTGCATTGTTTAACCGTCCGCTTGAAAAAGAGGCAACATCAAAATCTTGCTCAAGAGATTTTCGCAATATTCGGAGCAATAACGATTTCCCAACACCAGTTTGACCAAATACAAGAGAAATTCCTTCGCCGCGCCGAACCGTGCGTTCAATCAACAGCCGCGCCTCTTCCATTTGCGGAGTAGGAAAATATGATTCCGTATCCGGTACTGCAAGAAAAGGACGCCGCTTCAATCCGAAAAATGTCTCGTACATGAGATTAAACAAAAAAACCTCTGAAATTCACCAATCTCCAATCGGTAATTTTAAACATTTTAAACTGTTCACACTTTAAATTTCATTTACATTCGCCTGCTTACCTATCGGAAAGTTGGCTTTTACACTCTTGATCCATGCAATTTATAGTATGAGCAACATATATCTGAAATTTCGGTAAT
>JAITDV010000603.1 GCA_031282385.1 Planctomycetaceae bacterium
TTCTGCAAAAAATAGATTTTTAGTAATATTGTAGTGGATTTAGTGTTTTGAGTTAAATAAATAAATAAATAAATAAATAAATAGACCTTTTCGCTAACCAGTAGGAGACCACCCCTGACCCATCGAAGGAGGGGAATTATTCGCCTCACTCGGAGGCGTCTTCTTATTCCCCTCCTTCGGAGGGGTCAGGGGTGGTCTCGGAGGAGTTAAAGGCGGTTTTTCGTTGTAGGTTTTTTGTTGCGTTGATGTATTTTTAGGTTAGAGAAAAGGTCTAATATATTTTGTAACTATTCAGTAGCGGTTATGAACATTCATTTTTTTCTCCCTTTGCAAACGGGAAAATTTAATATCACAAACAATAATATCGCAACTGAATAGTTACAAAATTTCCGTTTATTTATTCGGCGTTATAATTGGTAAAACCGTTGGTGTTGGCGGAGTTTGTGGAGCGTTGTGATCATGATCGTGGTCGTGATGTTCATGGTCGTTGTGGTTGTGATTATGGTCGTGGTTGTGGTTTGATGCTGGGGATTGCAACGGTAGCGGATCGCCTTTGATAATAGCGGAGAAAATAGCAAGTTGATTTTTGCTTTGCGGGTTATTTGCGGGCAAGAAATTTTGTACTATTGGCGTACTTGAAAAAGTTGTACCGATAAACGAATCTCCGCAAATTTTATTTAACTTGTTTTCTTCGTATATTAATTCGTCTGGTTTTGTCCATTCAATTGCGTGTTCCGCGGAAGTCTGAATCAACAATACCGTATTCAAAGGCTGTTTAACTTTTGATAAAGTCAAATTCGCATCAGCCAATGGAGTCTCATTTGAAGAGAACCGTTGGATTTGTGTTTTACCTTTAGCGATATTTCCATCAACCGGTAAAAATATAACCGGTATTTTTTCAACAAGTTTTAAATTTGTCGGGCTATCCCATGGCTCTTTCAAATTGAAGTTGTTGTAAAGTTCCTGTTGTCCGATGAGCGGCAAAATTGCAACTCGCCAACTTAACAACGCTTTACCGTCAGAGTCGCGGATTGGTTGTGGAAATTTTTTATTTAGTTTGTCGTATTGGATTGATACGTCTGTCAGAGTTTTTAGCTGTTCGATTTTACGTATCATCAATTTCTCCAATCGCAATTTGTCAGAAGTTTCTGCAAAACCGCTTTTCAAAACTGTATCAAAACCATCGAATTTATTGATCCGAAAATAGAATCCTGTATCGTTTGTTTTTTCGAGTTCGATTGCTTTGAGTAGTTGTACTGATGTTTCTTTTGATAAAGGCAATGAATTTGCGGCTTCGTCTTTCATTGCGGCAAAAGCGGTCTGAGCAGTAACGTGTATTCCAAGAAATAATTCGTACAATTTTGTTGCGCCGTTGTTATCAATTGCATCATATCTTACAGTCAACATTGGCTTTCCAACTTGTGCAGATGGGTTGACAACTAGATTAATTGCTCTGAAATTTTGCATAAATTGAATTGCGTTTTCGTTGCCTATATTAGACAAAATTGATCCGATGAAAGGTATTTCCGTCATTCGCATCGGTTCCGCAACAATACCTTCCCAAGATGCAGACAAAGTTAGTGCATTCGACTTTACATCCAAGTAACTTAGACGTTCAACAGCAGCACTTGTAACATTTGATTTAGCTGCAAATAATTTATTTGCGTCTTCTGTTAGCATAATAAAAATGACTATTGTTCGATCATCGGGTAAAAGTATTCCGGCGCGAATCTGATCGGTTGGGATTTTCGGCGACAGCAAGTCATAATATTCAACACCGGCAATATTGCGTTTGACAGATTCCAATGGTGTATTGGATTGAGACGTCCAGATTTTTTGGAGCATTGAATTTGCAATCGGCTCAGTGAGATGGAAAATATTTACACGCCGCAACGCCAATGATCGACGGCTGTTTTTTGTACCGTCAGCCGCTGTTTCGTCAAACGTAATTACTCCTTGCGGCGCGGCTGCGAGAATAAACCGTTCAATTTTACTATAGTCAATTGGAAACTGCATTTGGAATATTGTATTGAGCGCACTTGACAAAACATCTTCTGTTCCTTTGCCAATTTCTGTTTCAAAAAACTTTTTCGGTTGCCCGGTCAACACGTAGTAAGTATCAGGAAAAAACCAACGAGTATCAATATCATTTTGTTTTTCGCCAAGAGCAGTCAACATTTCTTTAGTCGGTTTAGAAACAGTTCTTTCAGGGTTATTAGTTGGGAGTTCGGGGAGGTTTTCGTCTGTCATGTTTGAGGAGTTTGTTGGTGCAGTGTCGGGATTTTTCAATCCGCCTTCAGCATCAGGAAGTGTTTTGACTTCTTTATTTGAGCAACCTGAAATCAATATTGCAAAAACAAACAGGATTGTTAGAAAAAATGTACGCATTTTAATTTAATTTTAGTTTTGTACGATCCGAATTTGAGATCGTTTTTGAAGGTTATAAACTGTTCACACTTGAATTTTCCTTTACCGCCGTCTGCTTACCTATTGGAAAGCAGGCTTTTACGCTCATGAGTCAGGCAATTTATAGTACGAGCAGTGTACTTACAGTACGTAACATGAGTTAGTAAGAAAATGAGGTTGTTTACTCGATATTCAAGTGTTCAAAAAATTACACTGAATAATTACGTGATTTTGTAATCAAATAATCATCTGCGATGAGACAGTATTTTATTGCAATCGCCCAAAGTTACAATACGCCCGAAATTTTAAACTGTTAACACTCGAATTTTCCTTTACCGCTGCCTGCTTACTTATCGGTAAACAGGCAGCGGCAAAGGAAAGTTAAAGTGCGAATTGTTTAAAAGGTTGTTCTGGTGGTTGAATTGGGAGTTTGAGTTGAGGATGTGTTTTGGGGTGTTGGTTCGTCGGTTGGAATTAATGGTACAAAATATTTTGAAAGCGGCGTCAAAGGCACAATCGGTGCGGTATCCGGTGCAAAAATTGATAAAACATTATGATACGAAACCAATTTGCCGTCGCTGTTTGGAAGCGATACTGCCATCGGTAATGTTTGAACGCCATCGCCAACATTGAACATAAACATATTGCCCGCTTCTTCTGCAGAACGCTCAACCCAAAAAATCACTCCATCATGTTGCAACCTGTAATTGAAAATACAACGCGTAAACGGATATTCCGATCTAGGCGAATCAAGAAGCGACGCCGGAATTACGGTCAACGCAAATTGCTTGACCATACGGTGAAATAATCCGCGTTCAATAACTCCATCAACAACCTCAATCCAACCATTTGCCAATAATTTACCTCTGCCCACCAAAGCTTCATTGACACGAAGTCCTTTGATATTTCCGCTTAAATTGTACGGAATTTTGCCTGCCATAATTTGAGATAGGTCAAGATCATTGAAAAAAACATTACGCAAACTATACGTCCAAACCGACTCTTCGCCGCTTCCGCCAAGCCGTTCAACTTCCGCCGTAATTTCTCCACAAACTCG
>JAITDV010000656.1 GCA_031282385.1 Planctomycetaceae bacterium
CAGGCTTTTACGCTCTTGAGTCATGCAATTTATAGTACAAACAGTATAATTGGTCAATCAAGTGCGAACAGTTTAAAATTTCTCTGTGAAATTGATATTTTCTTCAAATAATAAAAAAATACAGTCACTAGACCTTTTCGCTAACCTGTAGGAGACCCCCCTGACCCCTCCGAAGGGGGTCAGGGGTGGTCTCGGAGGAGTTAAAGGCGGTTTTTTGTTGCGTTGATGTATTCTTAGGTTCGAGAAAAGGTTTACTTTACAATCTCAAAAATATGGTTACGATTTTACGTCTTGTTTAAATATGGTGTTTGAAAATGGAATGTATTAAACTGTTCACAATTAAAGTGAGTAGTATTATGTGCTTTTTTTGATTGCAGAGCAGTACGAGATAATGAGTAATATTTTAATTGAATATTGTTTTGAGTTATTGAATTTATATTTTTAAACTGTTCATACTTGAATTTTCCTTTACCTTCGTCTGCTTACCTATCGGAAAGTAGGCTTTTACGTTCTTGAGTCCCGAAATTTATGGTACGAGCAGTATAGTTGGTGTTAGCGTTACGATCAGGCGTAAGTGTAGTTGCGGCACTTCACAATTGCCTGATACGATGTTTTTGAGTAGTTATGGAATTTATGAAAGTAACACGTATTCTTTATTTGATTGATGAAATTTATTCTTCTCGCGGCGGTACGGAACAGCATTTACTTTGGCTTTTACGGAATATTCCTGATACTGAATTTGAAAAGCATTTTATTATTTTTTCAACAATACGTCATCCTGAAACATTCTCTCTCAAACTTGAGCCGTTGGTACTTGGTAAGATATTTGGATTGGGTAATATTAGGTCGTGGTTTCGTCGTTTTTATTTTTTGTTACGATATATCCGCGAGCATGAGATTGAGTTGATTCAAGTTTTTAGCGCTAACGGAGAATTGGCGGCAGTATTGGCGGCAAGTTTGTCTGGTTGTAGAACGGTGGTAATCGGTAATCGTCGTGATTGTGGTTATGATCGGCGGTTTAAGTATCGTTGGATATTCTGGCTGACAAAAAAATTCGGCACCAAATATATCGCCAATAGTGAAGCTGCACGTCAAGCTGCTTTTCGTAACGATAAAATTCCGCTTGACTCAATTACCGTTATCCGTAATCCGATTGCCTTTGACCGAATCCAAGCCGGTTTTTCTGAACCATTTGAAAGTAAGGCGTTGCCTTTTATTGTCGAAGACTTTAATTGGAAAATTGTAGGGATGGTTGCAACTGTACGTCCGATTAAAGATTACCCAACTCTTATTCGTGCGGCTAAATTCGTACTTGAAAAATTTTCTGATGTGCGGTTTCTTTTTGTTGGCGAAGCAGATGAGGCGTATAAAAACGAATTAATTCAACTTGCAGAACAAGAAAAAGTTTCAGAACGAATTATTTGGGTAGGCGGAATAGATAATCCGATTAAGATTGTCAAGTTGTTTGATGTTGCGGTACTGTCGAGTCATTCGGAAAGTTTTTCAAATTCAGTTTTGGAATATGCAGCGGCAGCGCGACCGATAGTGGTTTCAGATGTCGGAGGGTTAGGTGAAATTATTCAAGATGGCGAATCCGGTTTTGTTGTGCCGCCGGCAAATCCTGTTGCAATGGCTGAAAAAATTATACAACTCCTCGACAATAAAGAACTCGCACAACAACTCGGCAAAAAAGCAAAAGAATTAACTTTCCAAAATTACAACGAACAAAAAATATTGAAACAATATATTGATTATTATACCGCTTGTACAACTCCAAATTAGATTGTCGTTGTGTTTATACTCTTTATACTTTAGAATTCGGTTTTCTTTTTGCAAGAGACAAAAGTATCAAATTCGGCTTTGGCGACTTGGCAAAAAGGAGCGCTATCAGCAAAATCGAAAATTCAAGTGAGCTGAGTATATTTGGTTTACTTGACATAGTTGTGCAGCTGCGCAATTTCGGTTGAATAGTTACAACAATTAATTCAATTAATTATTTTTGATTCAAAATGTTGACTTTTGAAAAATTTAATGAGGCGAGAAATGTATTGCGTGAAGTGATATTGGAAACAAGTTTAGTTTACAGCAAGTCATTTTCGCAACAAATCGGTAACGATGTCTGGTTCAAATCAGAAAATATGCAATTGACCGGAGCGTATAAAATTCGCGGTGCGCTTTACAAGGTGTCCAAACTTACACCGGCACAACGTGAAAAAGGGTTGATTACGTCGTCAGCGGGAAATCACGCGCAAGGTCTCGGATTCGCATCGCAATATTACAAAGCTAAAGCGACAATAGTTATGCCGGAAACAACACCGTTGGTCAAAGTCAACAACACCAAATCCTACGGCGTCAACGTTATTCTTGCCGGCAATATTTACGACGACGCCTATATACACGCGATGAATTTGGCAAATGAAAACGGCTATGAATTTGTACATCCGTTTAACGATCTTGATATAGCGGCAGGGCAAGGAACATTGGTATTTGAGATTCTTGACAAGTTGCCTGAAACGACAATTATTCTTGTTCCAGTTGGCGGCGGCGGTCTTATTGCTGGGGTTGCTACTCTTGCGAAAATGCTTAAGCCGAATATTAAAGTGATTGGCGTAGAACCGTCGGGCGCCGCGTGTGTGAAAACATCGTTAAAAGAAAAAAAGGTTACATCATTGCAAAAAGTCGAGACGATTGCTGATGGAGTTGCGGTACGGACGCCGGGTGAGATTGTTTTTCCATACATTCAGAAATATGTTGATGATATTATTACGATAGATGACAAAGAGCTGGTTGAAGTATTTCTTGATATGATGGAGAAGCACAAGATGATAGTTGAGAATGCCGGTTTGTTGTCGGTTGCTGCGTTGCGGTATCTTGATGTCAAATATGAAAAAATTGTTGCGCTTTTAAGCGGCGGCAACATGGACGTTATTACAATTTCATCACTTGTTCAACATGGTTTAAGAAGTCGCGGGCGTGTTTTTACGTTTAGTGTGCGGTTGCCGGATCGACCTGGTGAATTGCATCGCATTTCAGGAATTATTGCAAGAGAACGCGGCAACATTATTGAATTAAGACACAATCAATTTGTTGACATCAATCGTAACAGCGACAAAGGAACAGAATTGGTTGTTACTTTGGAAGCTTTTGGACACGAACATAAAAACTCGATTATGACTTCGTTGTCGCAAGAAGGTTATAAACCGTTTGTACTTTAATTTCCTTTACAGCCGCCTGCTTACCTATCGGCAAGCAGGCTTTGACGCTCTTGAGTCGCGCAATTTATAGTACGATCAGTACACAGTTTATTTGGAATGATTAAATATGAATATGAAGCAAATTATTCTTAACGGAACGGAAGTAACCGGACTGAATAGTTTGGCGCGTTATTTAACTCGCAAGTGTTTGCTTGGGCTTTGTTATCATAGTGTTGTTTCGGACAACAGCCCGCAAGATGACGCGCGTACACGAATTGCCGTAACAGTTTCACAATTTAACGAACAACTCCAAGAATTAC
Source organism: Planctomycetaceae bacterium (assembly GCA_031282385.1). Classification (GTDB taxonomy): domain Bacteria; phylum Planctomycetota; class Planctomycetia; order Pirellulales; family Thermoguttaceae; genus WRKP01. The sequence continues at coordinate 3,515 of JAITDV010000656.1, forward strand.
GCCGACATTGGAATCCGGTTTCATTGCGTCAAATTCGCGATGCAATTGAAGAAAAAGTTCCGTTGCCGGTTTGTGCGGTTCATGTTTCATTTGATGACGGTTATCAAAACAATCTGACATTAGCCGCGCCGCTGCTTGCGCGATACGAAATTCCTGCGACAATTTTTGTAACAACAAATCTGATCAATTCACACAATCAAATGATTTGGGCAATTGAGCTTCATGAAAGGCTTGTTGTTTTGCCGGATTCGAGTATAGTAATCGGCGGACAAACATATCAATTATCGCCGTGTGAAACGCCGCAAAGAACACGGCAAGCTCTGAATATTGTCAACCAAGTTAAGTCTATGCCGGTTGAAGAGCGTGAATTTTTGTTACAATATTTACGTAATCGTGTGGAAGTTGATCTTGTGCCTTTTTGGAAGCGTGAGTTGTATGAGTTTTTGAATTGGGATGAGCTTCGTTTGTTACAAAAACAAGGAATAGAAATAGGATCGCATACGCTTTCGCATCCTATTCTTTCTAATCTTGATGCAGCGGCATTGGAGAGTGAGATTCGCGGCTCGAAAGAATGTATTGAGCGTGAACTTGGCGTGGAATGTAACGTTTTTGCGTATCCGTTTGGGGCAAGCAACGATTTTTCGGATCAAGTAATTGATGTTGTTCGGCGTGTTGGTTTTAATTTGGCGTTTACTTTGCAAGAACGCCGTAACGCTGCAAAATTGGACGCAATGCGGATACATCGAATTTGTATTAACCGTGAACATTCAATTGCGTCGTTTCGTGTGTTGATTTCAGGTTTGCGTAATAGTTCGATTTTTGCGAAGTAATCAGATAAATATATTGCTCGTACAATAAATTGCGCGACTCAAAAGTATAAAAAGCCTGCTTTCCGATAGGTAAGCAGGCGAGGGTGATGGAAATTTAAAGTGTGAACAGTTTAAAATAAAATGGATACCGAAATACAATTATTAAAATCATCGGAAGATTTCAAACTTATCCAAGAAGAATGGAATTTGTTGACGGACAATTGTGTTTATCCGAATGCTTTTGTTCGTGCGGAATGGTTGCTTGCGTGGTGGAAATGGTTTGGTAATAAACTTGGTACTTTTTATGTTTTAATTGTTCGTAATCGTGAGTGCTTGATTGGTGGTTTGCCGTTGTTTCGTGAGCGCAATGGGACGTTGAAATTTCTTGGTTTTGATGGAGTAGCTTGTCCTGAATATCTTGGTCTTGTTGTCAAACCGGAATATTTGGAACATGTTGTGCAAGAGTTGTTGCAATTTTTTATTTGCCAAAAAAACTGGTTGCAATTATATTTTGAAGATTATTCTATTGAAGATGCCGGAACATTGCGGTTTGTCGAGAAATTAAAACGACAATTTCCAAGTTGGGAACGTACAGGAGAAGGGCGTTATTATATTCAGTTACCGGATTCTTATGAAACTTATCTGATGACACGCGGACAGAATAATCGTTACAAAAAACGCAAGGAATTAAAAAAAGCAATTGATGAATATCAAGCTCATCTTGTTGAGCCGGAATGTTCGGGGATAGACCAATGTTTTTCGGAGTTGCGGCGTCTTGGAATTGCAGCGTTGGAACATAAGACGTTGCCGCCGATGGCGCGTGAAGATTTTGCGGGCTTAGTTTATGATTTACTTGTTGCGCTTTTACCGTGCAATAAATTTCGGGTTTTCATGCTTTATTACGGAGACAAACCTGCCGCGTTTAAGTTAGGATTTGTACATGCGGGCAAATTTTACGATTACTTGACAGGTTTTGATCCGCACTTGCCTGGGCGCGCGGGCAACATAGTAATTCATTTTATTTTGATGCGATTGATTGAGGAAGGATTTAATGAATTTGATTTTTTGCGCGGTTTGGAAGATTACAAAACGCATTGGACGGAACAACAACACCAGACACAAACAATCATTGTCTTCCGCCAACGCGGATTTGCTTATTACCGAAATCTATTTGTCGAAAAAATTCTGCGACCAATCGGACGAAAGATAAAAAAATTATTGCATTATCAAAAATAAATCAAAAATGTAATATTTCAGTGGAATTAGTGTTTTGAGTTAATTAATAACTGGACTTTTACAAAATTAATAACTACTTTTATCAAAATGGCTTATGATTAAGTTTTACTCAATTTCGTCATATTTTGAAACAAAAAAATATAGAAATTATTGAAACTGAATTTATGAAACCCTTGTTTTTACGGCATATCGGTTTTTGGAAAAATAATATTTGACACGATAATATGATAAAATCGGAAGTTTTTAATACTTCAAACCCTTGTATTTACAGTGTGAAATGCCATTTTGCAAAAGTTCAGTTAATAATAACTATTCAGTCGCGGGTTGCAATTGTTTAGGAAAAAGTGGTTAGGGAATAGGAACGAAGCAGACTTGCCTTGCTGAAACGGTAAGGCAACAAAAGTTATTGAAAATTAAAATATGAACGGTTTACAAATAACGCCCAAATAATGGGTAGAAAATTGGAAACGCGTCAGCACAATACTTGAAGAGATTAAAGCCGAAGAATTACAATCAATTGATGAACGTGCGGCGATTCGCAATGTGTTACAAATGTGTGATTGGTGTATTGCACATTCTGAAATACGTCAGACTTCCGGTTTAGTTGAACAACAACGTATATTTGCTAAGACAAGAAATAAGAATAATAACGGCAATCAAAATAATGACGGTCAATAGACCTTTTCGCTAACCTGTAGGAGACCACCCCTGACCCCTCCGAAGGTGGGGAATAATTCCTCTCCTTCGGAGGGGTTAGGGGTGGTCTCGGAGGAGTTAAAGGCGGTTTTTTGTTGTAGGTTTTTTGTTGCGTTGATGTATTTTTAGGTTAGAGAAAAGGTCTATTATTTGCATTAACAATAGCGGCTTTGGTGAAAATTGATTGTTTAGCAAAACTGGTCTATTTGATATTGGGTAAAATGTATGAAATGGACAAAAGATATTTCAAATATTCATTTAAAATCGCAATGCTTAACTTGAAACCAATGTCCCTAACCTCTAACATTTCAGCTTTATGGGTTATATAGTGGTACTTCGGTTCTTGGCGGAGTGGTTGGTGGAATGGTACGGTTTGGTGGTGAAGTTATGTTGTGGGAAGTTGAGTGAGCGTGGTTTGGGCTTATTGGATTGTTGTTTGTTTGTGTTTGATCCTTAATTTCATGTTTCCAACCGCGTGGAACATCAGGATTGAAAAAGTCCCCGAATATGCCGTTGAATTTATTGACTCGCGGATTCTGCAACGTGTAAGTTGTGTACGATTTTTCATTCGGATCAATCCGTTTCAATGCCATTGCGTTTAACGTCCGTTTGTCCATCCGAATTTCAATTTTGATAAATTCTTGTTGATCTTCTGCCAGAAGCGGTACAGCCCAAAGCCAGATTTCTTTGTCTCGATAATCAGGATTAGTAACGATTTTCATACTGAATCTTTTTTTCATATCAATCGCTTTTGCCCCGAAAATCAACGGAAATGGTCCATTTGCAATTGTACGATTCAAGACTTCGGGCGGCATTCTGTATTGTGTAACTTTTTTTGCTGGAAAATCGTAAAAGAATAAAGATTGTCCGTCAATTATAGTTTTTTCTGCTGTTACGTTTGGGGTTATTTCAGGATTAATGTATTTTACTCGTTCTTTTTGCAGCCACTCGCCCTCAATATGATAAACAAACTTTCTCGGCGCAACATATTTGAAATATCCGAACATGATTTTCAACGGTTTTAGTTGAGGTTCGCTGCTTGTTACCGGCGGCGACAACGGATTTGTCGGATCATAAAAGAAAGCGTTGAAGTCAACCTCATAATTATTAACAGTCTCGCTGTATCTCTCCCACCGCAACAAAAAATCATCAAGCTCTCTTTGCTCTTCCTGCTTCAGAACAAACGGATGAACCCGAACAACCGGCACCGAACGACCAACATGACGCCCCGCATCCGCAACTTGAACAATGCCGTTACCTGGATTATTTATTGTAGTATTGTTGCCGTTATTGCCGCCAACTCCATAAAGAGGTAATTTGCCGTTGGGAGTGGTTGTGGGTTGGTTGTGTGGTTGAGTTGGATTGGGCTGGTAGAGTCCGTGATTGGGATGTAGTGGTTGTGTTGGCGGTGTGAGGTTAGTTGGGTAAGGAGAATTGAATCCGGGAGTGGGTTGTGTTGGCGGTTGTGTTGGCGAGTTTTGATATGTCAAGACGCCGTTAGAGGTAATACTTTTTAGTTGAGTCTGCATTGGTTGTGTCTGCAATGTTCCGCTATTGATTGGTTGTGGATTAATGTACGGCGAAAATGGTTGGGTTTGTATGGGTTGGTTTTTTATTGGCGTATTGGGTTGGTGTGGTTGTAATGGTAATTCGTTTACGGGTTGGTAAGGTTGGGAGTAATTTGGCGATTGTTGGGCAAAAGTAATCGTAACGAATAATAACGTGATTCCGGTAAATAATGTAAATGTAAGTTTCATTTCTAATTTGAAAGTTGAATAGTTAAATTATCATGCCAATTTGCTATACCGAACACGTTTTAGAATTCGGTAACACGAATGTGTTAAAGCGGGCGGCGGTAAAGGAAATTTAAAGTGTGAACAGTTTAAATAATCCGAAACTCAAGTGTGAACAATTCTAAACTGTTCACACTTGAATTTTCCTTTACCGCCGTTTGCTTACCTATCGGAAAGCAGGCTTTTATGCTCTTGAGTCAGGCAATTTATAGTACGAGCAGTATATACCTTTTCTGCGTAAACTTGACATGCCGCTGATGGCAATATCGCGCATGGTACAAATTTTGCCAAAACAAGTAAAGAGGAATTTCTCAGAAAAAATCCAAATGCAAAAACTTGAGGCAATGTTTCAAAAGATTGATTCTTTTGCTAATTTTCATTTTTTTATTATTTTTGATAGAAAATTGTGATAATTTTTGCTTTTTTTGTAACTGTAACCTAAAATCGTTTAGTTGTCTGGCAGTTCGTCGAAATCATTTTGTACAGTTTACGCTTTAAATTTCCTTTACCGTCGCCAGCTTATTTATTGACAAGCAGTCTTTTACGCTTTTTAATCACGCAATTTATAGTACGTGCGGTATGTAATGCGGATTAGCAAAAAGACATTAAATTAGGATGTAAAAAAAATGAGATTATTAACTTTTATTTTGTGTATATTTTTAGCGGTATTGTTTCCGGCAATTTGTTTTGGTCAATTTTTATCGCCGCTTTATCCGCGGCGTCCGCAATTTCATGAGTTTGATCCTACAGGTGAATTTGATTTTCACGCGGGAATTCATTCGGGGTCGTGGACGTTGCGGCGGCAACAGATTCTTGAGTTGGAGAGCAAAGACCCGCATCGGAGTTGTAGTGATCCGTATTGTCAACGTTGTTCAAAGCATCTTGCTGATTACGGACACGAATACCAATACATTCACGGACCAAGCCAAGCGAATTTTTGGTATCGCAACACTTGGAAAGATATTGCTCCGGCAGTTAAACGCGGTTATGACGAACATAGCTATACGTACATGAAACGCGGTTGCCCGGCGGCAACTATGAGTTGGGAATATCAGCAAGTTTTGAATCATGCAATCTGGGAACAATTACAGGCTCGCAACGCTGCTGAAATTGCGAACGCGGCGAAAATGCGGGTGGATAATTTGAAGGAGTTGTACGATAAGTCCGCAAGTCGGCTTGAGGAATCAAAAGCAGCGTGGGATTATCAAGTAGAAAACGGTGTGTGTTTTTCTGCAATTTGTGATAGCGTAAAAGTTACATGTGATAGCGTAAAAGTTACAGAAACAGCTACGCGCAAGAAGAAAGTCGGGATAAGAAAATCGAGCAAAAATTATTTGGTTGATTCTTGTGAGCATGAATTGCAGTCGAGTTGTGAGTATTGTCTTGTTCAAGCTAAGTATCTGAAGGATGCTGCGTATTTGCGTGAAGTTGGTATTGTTTTGGCTGAGGCGGAGGCGGAGGCTGCAAGGGCGGAGAAGTTTGCTGCGGAGTGGGCGGAGATTGCCAAATTGAGCAAGCCGGATGCGAATATTGCGACGCGTTTCAAAAGAATTCACCACAAGCCGCCGCGTTATCAGGAAGTTTTTGCTGCTGAAGGAAAGAAAGTTGACGACATGTACAGGGGAGATAAACAGGACAAAGAAACGACGACGAATACCGCAACTACACAACCCGAAAATACGAATAAAACGACTAAAGCAGAATGATGAAAGATTGAAAATTGGTGCTATTTAAACTGTTCACACTTGAATTTTCATTTACTGTCGCCTGCTTATCTACCTGAAAGCAGGCTTTTACGCTCTTGAGTAAGGTAATCTATAGTACGCGCAGTGTGCAAATTAAGATTTATGGAATGGGTTTAGTTATGCAATTTTTCTTAATTTTTGTTTGATATTTTGGGATGTTGGAAGTTTGTGTAGTGGTTGACAGTGTATTTTTCCTGTATATAATCCCAAGCCGTTTTTGCTGCGTTTGGGGTTGTTTTGGGGCAACAATACATTAAATTTTTTGGTGGTTTGCCGAAAATTATTATTTAGTTAGTTGACTTAAACGTATTGGAACTGCAAGTTTCTGCGGCTTGTTTTGTAAGTTAAATTAGGCGACTGGTGTTTGGGACTGTTCGCACTTGAATTTTTTTGGTATTGTGTGCGGGTTTATTTATTTTGAGGCTCGTGTTTCTAGGGTGTGATCGGTGTGCTGGTTTCCGTTACAGTAAAGGTGCTGTCAATGTTGCGGCGTGTTGTGATTACGGGGATGGGGGTGGTTAGTCCTGTTGGTGTTAGGTTGAACAATTTTTGGGACGCGATCAAGACGGAGAAGTGTGGTATTGCCGAGATCACACGTTTTGATGCGTCGAGGTTACCGTGTCGAGTTGCGGGCGAAGTCAAAAATTACAACGGCGAAGATTATTTTGACAGGCGGACGGTATTGAGGACGGCGATGTTTTCGCAATTTGCGATGATTGCGGGTAAGGAGGCGTGGGAAGATTCAGGATTGGATAAATTCAAGTTTGAAGACCCGGATCGTTGTGGTGTGCTTTTGGGCAACGGGGTTGGCGGGCTTGAGATAGATGATGAATCTCATCGAAGGTTAATTGAAAAAGGTCCGTCAAAGATTCCGGCGATGACTATTCCAAAGATGATTTGTAATGAAGCTGCCGGCAATTTGTCGATTTATCTTGGGATTCGAGGTTCTGCGCATGTGATTGTTACGGCTTGTGCGTCGAGTTGTGATGCGATAGGTTTTGCGATGGACAGGATACGTTGCAACAGGGCGGATGTAATGTTGAGTGGCGGGGCGGAGAGTGCGACGACGGAATATGGGGTTGGCGGTTTTAGTCAAATCAATTCGCTTAGTACAAATTTTAATGCCACGCCATCTCGCGCGTCGCGTCCTTTTGACAAGAACCGAGACGGATTTGTATTGGGTGAGGGGGCGGGGATACTTGTACTTGAGGAGTTAGAGCATGCTAAGAGGCGGGGGGCGAAAATTTATGCGGAACTTGTTGGATATGGTGCGAGTGAGGATGCTTATCATATTACTGCGCCGTGTCCAGATGGCGAAGGCGGAACGAGGGCTATACGTTTGGCGATTCGTGATGCGGGTTTGCGAATGACGGATATTGATTATATCAACGCACACGGGACTGCAACTCCGACGAATGATCCAATTGAAACCGCAGCTATAAAAGCGGCTTTTGGTGATCACGCTTACAAGCTTGCGGTAAGTTCTACAAAGGGTATGACTGGGCATACTCTTGGTGCAGCCGGCGGGATTGAGGCAATTATTACGGTATTGGCAATTCGTGATAACTTCTTCCCAGCAACAATTAATCTGGACGAACCGGATCCGCTTTGTGATCTGGATTACGTTCCGAACAAGGGACGCAACGGTACGATCAATGCGGCTATATCTATGTCATTGGGATTTGGCGGGCATAATAGTGTCTTGGCAATGAAAAAATATCAACCGACGATTTGATTTTTTGATTACGGCTAAATTTTTTTTGTTTCGGGGCGGGGTTATTTTTGTTTTTCTTGTCAAGTTTGAGTTGAATGGAGTCGTGTGTCAAGGAGATTGATGCTTTTTTGCCATTGGAACTTCGCAAAACAAGAAATTCGGTAAATTAAATACAGTATGGAATTATTACAGGACAAATTGAATGTTTCAGCAAAGAAGCGGTCTAATATCTTTAATTGGCGAGGACAATTTACGCCGGAATTTGTAGAATATATACTCCAAAACTTTTCTAAAAAGGGTGATTTTATCCTTGACCCGTTTTCAGGTAGTGGGACTGTTTTACAGGAAGCCGCCCGACACCATTTAAGAGCAACAGGCATTGAAATTAATCCGGCGGCTTATGCTATGAGCAAGTTTTTTACCTTTTGCAATATGGATTATTCTGAAAAATTAAATTGTTACAACAGATTTGAAGAAAAGGTAAGCAGGTATTTGAATAGTTTAAATGGACAAATGGTATATAACGATAGTCCAGATTATCGGTTAGCTTATGCAAATTTACTTGATTGCGCAGATAAATTAAATTCTGCATTGTCAAATAAGCAAGAAAAAATCTTATTGTTGAATTTGCTATTCAAATCTGAAAAAGATAAATCTTTGACTTTAAGAAATTCCATTTATAAATCATTGCTGTATATAAAAAATGCACTTCTCGAGTTGTCTTATTCTGAAGAACCTATAAACGCTTTGCTTAATGATTCTCGAAGTGTTGGTAACGAATATCCCGAACAAGTTGATTTAATATTAACTTCCCCACCTTATATTAATGTTTTCAATTATCACCAAAACTTCCGTGCAATTGTAGAAACCTTTCAATTTAATATTCTAAAAGTTGCTCACAGTGAATTTGGTTCAAACAGAAAAAACAGGAGCAACCGGTTTAAAACCGTAGTTCAATATTGTCTTGATATGGAAATGGCTATACGGAGTTTTTGGCAATCAATGAAACCCAATGGCACAATTATATTGATATTGGGTCGGGAATCAAATGTAAGGAGTACTCCGTTTTATAATGGACAAATGGTAATAGAAATTTTATCTGCCTCAAAAGGATTCTCTAATATTCAAATTCTTGAAAGAAAATTCATTAATAAATTTGGAACTGATATTAAGGAGGATATTATCATTGCAACGAAAACAAATACTTTGTCGGATGTTTTTTGTGGTAGAAATATTGCGCTCAAGCATCTTGACAAAGCATTGATAACAACTCAAAATGGTGTTTATTCCGACATCAAGGAGGCAATAGATTTCATTAACGAAATAGAACCGTCCCCAATGTTTAATCCTAAAAAAATTATCAAAAATGAGCAATACACCGCATAGAGAAAAATTGATTGCAGCGATAGACAATCCAAAAGCAAATCAAGA
>JAITDV010000014.1 GCA_031282385.1 Planctomycetaceae bacterium
CTAACCTAAAAATACATCAACGCAACAAAAAACCTACAACGAAAAACCGCCTTTAACTCCTCCGAGACCACCCCTAACCCCTCCGAAGGAGGGGAATAAGAAGACGCCTCCGAGAGAGGTGAATAATAATACGCCTCCTTCGGAGGCGAATTATTCCCCTCCTTCGGAGGGGTCAGGGGTGGTCTCCTACGGGTTAGCGAAAAGGTCTAATAAGTAAGCAGACGGCGGTAAAAGAAATTTAAGGTGTGAACAGTTTAAAATCATGTTTCTTCGATATCCTTTATTTCGGTTTGTTGTTTTTTTTGACTTAGCATCTCGTAATCGGGAAGGTCGCTCAAATTTTTTAATCCGAAAATTTGCTGGAAATATTTTGTTGTTCCGTAAAAAAAAGGACGACCAAGCTCCTCTGACCGCCCAACAATCTTGACCAAATTTTTTTCCAACAATTGCCTAATCAAATCACCACATTGCACCCCTCGCAACCTCTCAATTTCTGCACGATGAACTGGTTGCTTGTATGCAATAACCGCCAATGTCTCCATTGCCGGAGAACTAATCCGTACAATTATCGGCACCTCTTGAATCCGCAAAAGCCAAGGCGCAAATTCAGGACGAGTCCTCAATTGAACTCCACCCGCAACCTCCATTATACGAAACGCCGTATGCTGCTTGTCATAACGCTGATTCAACTCCCGCAACATCTGCCTTACCCGCACCCCATCCGGCAACTCCGCCAACACACCTATCCGCCGTAACGTAAGAGGCTCACGACTCAAAAATAATACCGCCTCAACCCGTGACAAAAAATCCCCACGAATATCATTCTCTCTATCTCCCTCGTGAACATTGTTATCAAATATTTCATTAGACTTGCCGTCACACACTTCACTGGACAGATTGTCAACTCTCAAATTAACCATTTCAATACTACTATTACGTATTTCATTGATTGCGGTTTTTTTGTACAAAAATTCCAACTTGTCTATTTTGCTCACACTTGAACAACGTAAACAACTTGCCCAATTGTCTTGTATTCGGCGTAAATTAAATGGATGAAACATCAGAGTAAAATAATAAAAAATTTTAATTATTGCGTGATGTAATTGAAGTATGTTTTTAAGAATTGGTCTGCGTTGTCTTGTGTCATATTTTTTGCGTCGTATCTTAAAATTAAACGCAACTTGCCCGCATAAGTCAAAGCCGAAATTGAAATGAGCGTACCGAATCTAATTGGCGGTGTTGCGTCAACTTCCTCCAACACCGCACCTCCAATCATCAAACATCCATCCGCCCGCCGTAAAACCGGCAACGATTCAAATACACGACCAAGATTGGATAATACTGCCGTCGCACGACATTCCCGCGTCCGTAACATTCGACCAATTCCGCCCGGTAATAAATTGCAAATACGTAAACTCAAAATAAGTACATGTTTCTGCTCCGTCCGCTTTATCCAACGAGTCTCACGCCCTATTCCACGCAACAATTTTGCCGCATCCGAACACGCCGAACTGCGCCGATCAAGAAATACCATCGTAACATTATTCGACGCCGGCATCCGCGCATGCAAACTTGTCCTAAGACTCATAGGCATAGTTACCCGTAACAACGCACCACGCCGCGAATAACCCCATTCATCGCGACATTTGTTGATAGTTAAAAATAAATCACGGATCAATAAATCATTTATCGTTACATTATTTGACTTGGCAAATGAAAAATAATTATCCGTAATGTCCGACGGTAATTCTGTTGCAATACACTTATAATAATCAGGATTAGGAATATCCAAATCACACTTCGCACAAGGTACAAGCGGAGAAGGTGAACGGAATAAAAGTTGATTTGTTGTAAACGCCGTGTCTATAAAATATCGGAAATACTTTGCCAACGTCAACCCGCTTGAACCGCGTAATTTTAGTAACGATAAATCAAGATTACGCGGATTCTCTTTTGGAATTTTGCCGTTTACTCTGTCATTGTAGTCTGTCAAAATATCCGCTATCAAATCCATTTCACCCAAACCATCCGAAACCGTATGATGAAATTGAAACAGCACCGAACAACCTGACGCTTCCTCAACAATATAAACCTTAAAACCCGATTCGTTGAAAATATCTATTCGTTCCGGTGTTGGGATACGTGTTGTTATTGAAGTTTTGATTCGGCGGATAAATACAGGTTGAGCGACCTCTTCCCAAACATAACCCAACCGCAAATCTTTACGAATACGAGCTGATAATAACGGTTGAAAACGAACAACAGACAAAATCGATAACTCAAATAACTCTACATCAAGAAAACCAGAAAAACGAAGAAAACGAAACGAATCCATCGGATAAGCTAACGAATCATCCCAAAGCATATACTTCTCAAATACCGTAAGTGGAAGCAATGGAAATCCCGGAATTCGGAATCCGGAATTCGGAATTTGCAGATTTTCATTCGGAACCATGAATATTTTTTATAGAAATCTGTTTTGCTCGATAAAGGAATGACAACACAATTTTTTATTGATAACCAATTAAACGTAAATTTTCAATGATTGTTTTTTATGATAATAAATTTTTTTTGCCCAGTTATGAAATAACACGTTGTATGGTCTTTATTCTAATGCAGTTGCAAATTCGCCCAACGAAACACAAGTTAAAGCAAAATCCGCTAACTCATCCAATTTAGCAATATCTTGAACAGAATAGATTTTATTCTGCAATGACATTGGAGGTGATTCAAACCGACGCGATAGAATACGAATTATCATTTTGGCTTCACCTTCGACTTTACCTCTTGCTTCACCTCTTGCTTCACCTTCGATTCTACCTTCGGTTCTCCATTTATCGGTGAGACCTAGTTCCTGCAAGCATTGATCGATTACTTTTCCCATAATTACCTCCTGAAATGTTTTGAAATTTGCCCCTACAACTACGTCAAGATACGTATCAAGGGCGGAATCTTTACTATATTTTGTTGCTTCAGTGAAAATGCGATTTAACCGAGCAACAGATAACTTTCTGCTCAAATACGTTAGCCAAATATTATCATCTTTGCCTAACTCTTTTGATACTAAAATTTGTGTCAAGCCTACTTCATGTTTGATAACATAGATACCTTTTTGTTCCGAAGTCACGTTGTACCAATCTGATAAATATTCCAACAACTTGCAGGGATGTTGCGAAGTAACAATTGTAACTGAAATATCTTTAACCTTGTGAATTTTATTCTGGCAGGAATAAAATAGTTTATAGATGTGTGTCTTGCGATAATCGAAGATATCAAGTGAATCGTCTGGACTTTTGTATTCAAAAATATTGTAGTTTCTAAAAATATGGGCAATATTTTTATCAATAGGAACATCCTTGAGTTTTTTGATTATAAGACAATCAATTCGTAACGAACCGCTTGTTAATTGGTATTCATCTTGGAGTTCCAATACATTTCGATAGTCATAGAGTTCGAGTTTCATTGCTCCGCAAAAAGCAGGATGCCACAATATTTTTTCCACGATTTTAATTCTCCGATTTCTACTGTATCCCTGCAAAACATTCAAAACGAATTTCATTCTACAACAACTCATAGTCATTGCAAGAGACATTGCGGTATTTAAATTAAATTATGCTGCTTTTTGGGTGTCGAAGGCTAATTCGATTTGTTCTTGTAAGAGTCTGATTTCTTTTTCCATGTCAATGCGTTCTTGTTGTGTTTTTGCGATTAGCTCATCTAGTTTGTTTTGGCGTTTTTCGAGTTCTTCTTCGCGGCGGGTCAAGGATGATTCGCGTTCTTTTATCGTTTGTTCATTTGTTTTGATCCATTCTTCGAGTTGTTCGCGTTGTATGATCAGGGCTTCGTATTGTTTGAGTACATCTTTGCGGTTTTCTTCCAATTCGGATTTTTGTTCATTGATTCTGATCATATTTGTGCGATATTCTTCGGTCAATTTTGCTCTGATATTTGCGACAGAGGTTTTCAAGTCTTCTGACACGGAATTGCCCGCCAACCTTATCCACAACTCTTCTGTTGCAAGTCTTATTTCTAATGTTTCACGATGCATTCGTCCAAGTTCTTCACGCGACCTATCAATTGCTAATCGCATTTGTTCCAACCGTTTATTTTGTTGCGTGAGGTTTTGCCGTTCGTCTTCAATTCGTCGCAACGCTAATTCTTGCGATTCACGCAAGCGTTGTCTTTCTGCTTCGATTGCTTTTTGCATTTGGTGACGTTCTTTGACAAGTGATTCTCTGATGCGGGCAATTTCTGATTGCGCTTCCATCAATTCTGCTTCACGTTCTTGCAAGTTAGCGTAACGCGGCGCCTCAAGTGAAACTTGATATTCACGAGCTTTGAGAGATTCGTCTATTGTTGCAATTTCTATTTCACGGCGTTTTAATTTCGATTCAAATTCAACCAACGCAGTATTCCGTTCTTCGAGTTGTTTTTCTCGTTTAGCAAGTTCATCAAGTTTTCCGTTGCGTAATTGTTCAAATTCGTTCCATTGATTTTCGAATGATTCGCGTCTGTTATTCCAATCTTCTTCTGCCTGATGTATCAACAATTCACGTTGTGTAAGTTGTTCTTCGCGTCGTTCGTATTTCGCTTCAAGTTCTGCGTTTTTGTGTTCATATTCATCGTTCAACATTATTACGCGGCGTTCAAAACTATCTGCTATTTCTCTTTGTCGCAGTTCGATATTGTGTTCAAGTTCTGTTTGTCGGATTGTATATTTTGTTGCTAGTTCTTGTTTTGCGGCGTCAAGCTCGCGATTGATTTCTGAAACGCGGGATTCAAATTGGCGTTCAAGAGATTCTCGCAAGGAGTCGTATTCTAATTTTTCGAGGCGAACTTGTTTATCGAATTCGGCTTCAAATTCGCGGCATTTTTTTTCGTATCGGTCTTGGTAATCGGCTTTGCACTCGTGCAATTTTGCTTCGAGTTGTTCGCGGTAAATTTTTGCGTTGGCTACGATTTCTGCTTCACGTTGTTCGGCTATTTCGTGCAACTCATGTTCGCGTTGTAGAAGTCGTTCTTCAATTTCTGTTTTACGTGCGTTCAAATCGGTACGGTCATTTTCAATTTTTATTTTTTCGTTTCGTATCCATTCTTCTTGTGAGTTACGTCTGTATTCGAGTTGTTCGTTTAGTTCGTCAAGTTGTTGTTCGCGTTGTGAGACTTCTTCCATTTTTGCCTGCAAGGAAACTTTTGTATTTCGGACAAGAGTTTCAAATTGAGCCATGCGGGCGTTGAGTTGGTTTTCGCGGTGGTCAATTTCTTCTTGTCGGGCAAGTATGCGGGCGGTTGTAGAGTCAATGCTGCGGGGAGCAAAGGAGCGAGGTTGTATCTCGTTGGTTATACCGATTGCGGAGATGCCGGATGACGGTTGACGGCGGGAGGTAAAACGCAAAGAGTCGTCGCTGGTATCTGCGGAGAAAATTTGAGAACGTGCCGGTTCAATATGTTGATCAATATAAGATTGGTCAGCGTGTGTAGCCGAATCGGTTGAATTTTGTTGTGTCGATGGCGTAGTGTTTTGATTCGGCAACCGTGATTCGGGCGAATGAAAATTAAATTCTGCGTTAAATGATCTGTTATTCAACATTGTTTTTTGGGGGCAAGTAATGAAGGAAGGAAAAGGGGAAAAACGAGGGAACAAGTTGTACAAAGCGCAATCCAGAATTCGGTGGTGTAAATGCGTTAGAGCAAGCTTGAAACTGTTCACACTTTAAATTTTGTTTACCGCTGTCTGATTATTGCCGGAAAGCAGACTTTTAAACTGTTCACACTTTAAATTTCCCTTACCTTCGCCTGCTTACCCATCGGAAAGCAGGCTTTACGCTCTTGAGTTACGCAATTTATAGTACGAACAGTATTACGTTTTTTGGGGATTGCAATTTATTGGACGAACAGCATAAAATGTAACAATTGTGTCTTGTCCGTGTGATTAAATATCCACAAACAATTGAATAATTACAAAATCTATACACTAACGTTTGTTCAAAACTTGTCGTTATAATCGTCAAATTTTATCTCAATTCTTTAATCGAAATATCAGAAAAAACCGAAAAATCAAAATTTCCTCTAAAGTTTTCTAATAATTTATCGTTACCAATAGAACAGAAAAGCGATTCGATGTGTTAGCGATTATTTCCCTAAATCCCTATACTCTGGATCGAAAACCCTGCACCCGCAATCGAAAACAGCGGAACATAGAATGTTAATGTTGGTCGAAGCGGATTGGTCGAAGCTGGACGGTGTTAAGACTGTTGGAAATGGCGTCGATATTTGCAAGTTGAATAATCGCACAAAAACATTCGCCGATTACGGCTTCGACTTACTTCGACTTAATTGATGTTGATTGGTTGAGTTGTTTTGGAAGTTCGGTATAATTATGCCTTTCCGCGGGTAATTGATTGGAAATTGACGGCGGATTTTTCCGCTTTCTTGAACACAACTCGCGAGCGTTGACAAAAATTATACTGTTCGTACGATAAATTGCGCGATTCAAGATCGTAAAAGCCTGCTTTCAAATATGAACAAGCAGGCTGAGGCAGGGAAATTTAAAGTGTGAACATTTTAGAATACGAACTGTTTAACAATTTTTCTTAAAGGAGAATAAAAATGATTGCTGAACTGGCAAAAGATATTTTTTGGGTCGGCTATGTTGACTGGAATGTCCGTGACTTTCATAGTTTCGATACATGGCGCGGCGCAACTTACAACTCATATCTTGTTCGCGATAATAAAACCGCCGTAATCGACGCTGTTAAAGCTCCTTACGTGGACAATTTAATTAAAAACATAGCCGCTTATACGGAACTTGACAAAGTTAATTACGTAATTTGCAACCACGCAGAACCAGATCATGCCGGCGGAATCGGTGAACTGTTGCGAAACTTGCCTAACGCGACTCTATTATGTAACGCAAAATGCCGTGAAGCATTAGCCGGATACTTCAACGATATTGATTCATGGCGAATTCAAATCGTCGCCAACGAAGAAAAAATCTCGCTCGGAAAACGAAATCTAATGTTCATCAATACTCCAATGGTGCATTGGCCCGAATCAATGTTTACTTATGTTCCCGAAGAAGAATTGCTTTTTTCGATGGACGCTTTTGGACAACATATTGCAACAGCGGCACGTTTCGACGACGAATATGATTTGGACGCGGTGTTGCGTGAAGCAAAAAGTTATTACGCAAATATAGTTACCCCATACAGCAAACAAGTTCAAACAACTCTTGCCGCCGCGGCAAAAACGCCAATAAAAATAATTGCACCGTCGCACGGTTTGATTTGGCGCACGCATGTTGCGGATATTGTTGCGGAGTACAAGAATTGGTCGGCTGGCGAATACGCCAAAAAAGTTTTGATAATCTACGACTCAATGTGGGAAAGCACAACACAACTCGCAAACGAAATACTTAACGGAGTTGTCAGTGTTTCAAGCGAAATTGACGTCAGAATGTTTCACGTCCGCAAAAGTTCTTTAACCGAAATAGCAACAGAAATGCTCGACGCAACAAGCGTCGCAATCGGAAGCGCAACCTTAAACATGCAAGTAATGCCGCAAGTTGCAGCAGTGTTGACATATATTCGCGGCTTGAAATTTTCGCCTAAATTTGCGGCGGTATTCGGCTCGTATGGTTGGGGCGCACAAGCTGTAGATATTTTAGACCGTTGGGTAAAAGAGTCAGGTTGGACAATAGTTGCGGAACCGATCAAATCAAAATTCCGACCAACAAAAGAACAAATAGACGCCGCAAAAAACGCCGGTTCAATTCTCGCACAAAAAACAAATAACCCTAATCACAAATCGATGTAAATAATAGACCTTTTCGATAACCTGTAGGAAACCACCCCTGCCCCCTCCGAAGGAGAGGAATTATTCGCCTCTCTCGGAGGCATCTTCTTATTCCCCTCCTTCGGAGGGGCTAGGGGTGGTCTCGGAGGAGTTAAAGGCGGTTTTTCGT
>JAITDV010000057.1 GCA_031282385.1 Planctomycetaceae bacterium
ATTGTTAATCAAGGTTTGCAAGGTGATTGGGATTATAAATTGAAAGCGGTATATTTTATAGTCATACTTGATTTTCTGTACGATAAAGATCCAAATACAGAATCATTTTTGATTCGGGAAGTCTCTTTGAAAGATCAAATTTGTAGTGAATTTTATAATAAGTTGCACTTTATTTACATTCAGATGCCTTTATTTACCAAGACGGAATCAGAGTTAGTAACACGGCTTGACAAGTGGCTTTATTTTTTGAAGAATCTTCCTAGTCTTGATAAGATACCTGCAATGTTTGACGAAAGAATATTCGACAAAGCGTTTCATACGGCAGAGATTGCCGCAATGTCTGAACCTGAACGTGAGATTTATCAACAAAATCTCGACAACTACCGAACTTATCTTACAACATTGGAAACTGCAAAATTAACCGGCGAAGCAAGAGGCGAAGTTAAACGGCAATTGGAAATTACGCGTAATTTGAAATCGCTTAACGTAAATAACGATGTCATAATGAAAACAACAGGTTCTTCGTTGGAGGAAATTGAAAATATTGATGTTAATGATTTATATGAAAAATGATTTAATTGAATTTGATAGATTTAAATTGACACTTCGATTTTGTGAGTGGTCAGTATGGTAAGTTTCTGAATAATACTCTTTAGACTTTAATTTAAATTCTGTTTTCATTTTTTATAATGACAACAGTTACAAAAAAGTCACGTCAAAAATAAACACTATCTTAAAGACTAAAATTTCAAATTTGATGAGTAATTCTACGTTTGAATAATATCTTTACGGGTGATTGACAGTTATGATCTACGGATTAAAATGTGAAAAAGTCGTTTCTGGGTGAAGCCCTAAATTCTTTTGAAATCCTTAACACAAGGAAGATAATTATGACAAATCGTTTTACTTTGATTGATACGGATAATGAGATTTATCGTGACAAATTTGAGTTTCAAAGTGTTGGCCAAAGAGATGGAGTTCGTCCTGCACGTTATAGTATGAAGAGATTGCGTGGAGGTGTATCGGATGGAGTGGATGTTGTTACAATTGACAACGGCTTGATTTCAATGGATATTTTGCCGACTCGCGGTTGTAGTATTTACAAGGTGCGTTGTGGAGATGTTGAATTGAAGTGGGATTCTCCGAATATGCGTCCGGTTCATCCGTCGTTGGTACCGCTTTTTGAGCCTAACGGATTAGGTTGGCTTGACGGTTTTACAGAATGGTTTGTTCGTTGCGGTTTGGAAAGCAATGGTTCTCCTGATTTTGACGCAAACGGAAAATTGCTTTACCCGCTTCACGGACGAATCGCCAACATTCCCGCTGATTATGTTGAAATATGCGAAGAAACGAATAAAAAAGAGATTTGTTTTACCGGCAAAATTTTTGAGACGAAACTCTTTTTCAAAAAATTTGAGTTGCGTACAAATCTTATAACTCACTTCAATTCTCCAAAATTTACAGTTCGGGACACAATCACAAATCTCTCTGCTGAATTAAAAGAATTTGAATTGTTGTATCACGTGAACACCGGTCAACCGTTTGCTTCACCTGAAGGTCGTGTTGTTGTGCCGTTTGATCGTCTTGTGCCGCGAACTGATGTTGCGGCGGAGAATTTGCCGGAATGGGACAAACTTGGACCTGAAATTACTGGAAGTGACGAAGTTGTTTTTTATTTTGAACCGGCAATTGATACCAACGGAATTTGTAAGACAATGCTCATCAACGCCGCAGGTAATCGTGCGGTTGTTCTTTCGTTTAAGCGGGATTCGTTTCCGTATTTTGCACTTTGGAAAAGTCGGCTTGCTAATGCGGACGGTTATGTTTGTGGATTGGAGCCGGCAATAAATTTTCCGAACACACGTACATTTGAAAAACAACAAGGTCGCATCGCAAAATTGAATCCGCAAGAATCGCGAACATTTGAATTAAACTTTGAAATTCTCGATAACTCCGAAGCTGTACACAAAACTGAATCCGAAATAAAAAATTTCAAAACAAAAGGAAAAATTGAACCAAAACCAATAAAAGAATGGTCGCAAATCAATTAAAACAAATACAACAGATCAAATTTCGTTACTTCCAAAATATAAACCAACACAAAAACG
Source organism: Planctomycetaceae bacterium (assembly GCA_031282385.1). GTDB lineage: Bacteria > Planctomycetota > Planctomycetia > Pirellulales > Thermoguttaceae > WRKP01. The sequence continues at coordinate 2,109 of JAITDV010000057.1, forward strand.
CTAAAGCAGATTTATTTTTCGGTAAACTTGTTTTGACGCGGATTCCGAAATTTGTGAAATGCGGTTTTACGCTTGTTGAAATATTGATTGCGCTTGTTTTGATGTTGATCATACTTGGTATTATTTCGGTGTCGATTGATATTTATTTACGTCAAATGGTAATCAATCGTTCTGAAGTTGAAGAAGCGCAACTTGCCCGTGCTTTGCTTGATCGTATTTCGCAAGAAATTCGATCTGTGGTTGTTCGTGCAACAGAAGAACTTGCAACGGAAGAAATCAATGTGGAGTTGTTGATTTCAATATTCGGCAACTCCACAACAACCGGTAATTCAAACGCCGCAACAAATTTGCCTGCAAACAATACTACCGCCAACTCCAATTCTACAACAAATACAACTTCAACTCCCACCGAAAACGAACAATCAACAGAGTCAACAGTTTCTGTCAAAGGAACACTTCCGGGTATTTACGGTGATTTGGATTGGATTCAAATAGACACGGTACGATTACCACGCGGTGAATTTTTTGGTTCGCGGCGGAGGCGGGTGGGAAGTCAATTTCAGACGGATCGGTTGAGTTCGACAAAAACGGTTTACTATTATCTTGGCAAAGACACGGGAACAATTGCAGACACAACTGATCCACGCTACAACCCAGATCAATTGATAGGTTCGTTGGGGCGTTTGACAGACATGACTGCTTTGCAATATGGGTTATTCAGACGCGAATTTGACAGACAAGTTACACAATACCTAACCAACGAAGGCAAAGAATCAGATTACGAACAATACGACGAAGTAATTGCACCAGAGGTTGAATGGATAGAGTTTGCATATTTTGACGCCAGCGCAACAACATCGACGAATCCGGAAGGTGATTGGGTTGAATATTGGGATATGGACGAAAAAAAAACTTTTCCAAAAGCAATAAAAATAACAATCGCAATCCGAAAACAAATTTTCGGAAACGCATTGCTCAAATTAACAGAATCAACCGGAGAAACCGTCCCGACTAATATCTATTCAAAAATAGTAATATTGCCCGTCGAAATTAAAAAAACCGAAACAACTACTGAAAATGAAAACGAGTTGTAATAAATTTTTTGATTTTGAAAAAAGTATTTTTTCTTTATTTCTCACTCTTCATAAAAACCCGCATCGAAAATAGCGGTAATTGCTCCCGCTGCCGCATCTGCATCCTCACCAACAACAACCAACTCTAAATGGTCTCCCTTAAACGCTCCCAACGCCAGAAGATCAAGAACACTCCGGCAATCTGCAACATAACTTCCCTTTAACAACTTTATCTCAGAAACAAATTCACTTGCCTTTTTTGCTAACATTGTTGCAACCCGCGCATGTACTCCACAAGCATGATTGACTGTCAAAGTTTTTTTAATATTACTGTTCATTTTCTACCCTCAACACTTTTGAAATAACTTTTCCCAACCGTGTGATTGTATTCATTAATTAGCAAGGGCGGAAATTAATCCGGTTACTAACTGCCGACTTTCACGTTGTCCCAAACGACAAATCGTACCGCCGTACACACAATACAACAACAGAAAACAAAAAATTACTTTTAACTCACATTGCGACATCCCCTTTCTCACTCCAATAAAAGCGCAACACCCCGCCTGCCCGCACATCTCTTGTCTCAATTGTAAAATCCGACAATCAAAACAAGAAATCGCAAGCAAAATACGTTACTATTCGCAACAAAATAACGTAACCGCTACACACCAAAAGAATTGTTGTCAGCTTCGTCAAGAAGTTGCAACACATCTTCCTTGCTTTTCGCCTGTTTAAGAAACCTGCAAAATGTATCATCTTTGAGTTGACGAGTGATGTGTTCCAATGTTCTCAAATGTTCGCCCGGTCTGTCATGCGGCGAAACCAACAAGAAGAAAAGTTGAACCTTTTCACAGTCCAAACTTTCAAAATCTATTCCGTCCGCACTAATTGCAATACAACCGACCAAACGATTAATACTCTCATGTTTCGTGTGCGGCACTGCAATTCCGCGACCTATACCAGTCGAACCAAGTTCTTCACGTTTGACTATCGCCTTGACAATAGCCTCATAATCCGATTCCTTGATCCCGCCTGCATTGACCAAAGAACGAACCATCTCGCGTATCACTCCCTGTTTATTGGATGCTACGACCTCCGCACTTACCGCGTCAGGCAAAATAAAATCGGCAAACTTCATTCGCCATACTCCTTATATGTTAAATTTTAAGATAAAACAAACCAATTCTCAAAAAACTTCCTTGAGCCAAAAAATCCGATCACAACAAAAAATCGGATACTCCAAAACCTATACTAAATTTATAAATTGCAAAATACAGCAATAAACTTTATTCAGTATAACTTTACCTAATGCATTCTAAACTGTTCCCAACTTGAGTTTCGTCTACCGCCGTTTGCTTACTTATTGGAATGCAAGTTTTACGTTTTTGAGTTACGCAATTCAAAGTACGGACAGTATGAAATTCACCAACACAAATGCGCAAAAAAACTTGGCAGTAAGTAAGACTGCACGGGTTATCGAAAACTAAAACGTTAACAGTATTATCTCCCATTTAATACTACTCATTCCTGAATAACCGAAACAATTCTGCACTCCCCGAAAAATACAAACGCCGTATTAATTACGTCAAGTAATTTCGTCCATTAAGTGACCTAAACCTGTGATCTTGCATTTTTTTTTGGACTTTTTTATCTGTTGTTCTAACTTGGCAATCACTTGATCAACAGAGCCGAACATATCATTTGAAGAATGACTTGCTACAAAAGTACCTTTGTGTTCCGATGTTACGACAACCTCAACTTTCGGTTCATCGCCCTTTTCGAGATCAATTATTACATCAATTGACATAAGTTGTTCAAAAAATCTCTGCAGTTTGACCAATTTCGCCGAAATTTTTTCTTTTACTGCATCGGCTATTTTGCCGTGCCGTGTTTCGATATTTATTTTCATGAAAATTCCCTTCCCATTTTGTACCGTTCACGGAATACTTGCATACTTAACTTTATAAATTGTCAGCATTTTAAGTTTACTTTGCCGTCGTCTGTTTACCTAATTGGCAAGCAGAATTTTACGCTTTTGAGTTGCGCAATTTATAGTACGGACAGTCATAGTACGAGCAGAATACTGTATCCTTGTTTGCCAACTCGTTCCATTGTACCGTTATCTATTGTAACTATCGTAAAAAAATAAAAAACAATCGGCTACCACAAAAACGAACAAAAAGTATAACTCAATTTTTAATTTTGGCAATATGTCAGTCAACCAGCCCGCTTCAATGAATAACCGTTACTAATATTTCCAATATTTACATTAAATGTTATTTGTGTTAAATTTTTCGACTATGTTGAAGTCGAGCTTGAATAAGTAACAATTGAAAATGTAACTATTCAGTTGCGGGATGCCTGCAATCCAAAAACAACCAATATGAAGGTTGTTTAATTTATGTCGCGGCATTCCTATCCTCTAACCCCTATACTGTTCATACTATAAATTGCGTGACTCAAGAGCGTAAAAGCCTCCTGCTTTTCGATAAGTAAGTAGGCGGCGGTAAAGGGAATTTAAAGTGTGAACAGTTTAAATAGTTGGATTTTAGGGAATTCACGAATGAATAATTGCTGAAAATATATCAAACTCACTTTCTTTAGAATTTAGCGATGTAAGCGTGTTAAAGCTGGTGGCAGTAAATGAAAATTTAAAGTGTGAACAGTTTAACAAGTCCGCGTAAATTAATGAAATTTTAAGCATGAACTGTTTAGAAAATTAGAATACACGAAATTGTTGTAGTGTGATCAGAACGGTTAAAAAATTAGTTTAACGATAATTTAAGACGATTATGAAAATTGGTTTAGTTGGTTACAAAGGGTCGGGCAAAAGTATGTTATTTCAATGGCTTACCGGTCAAAAACCGGATCCGGCAATGGCTCATTCGTTACAATCAGCAACAGTATTAATACCGGAACCGCGATTTCAGGCTTTGAGTGAAATTTACAAGCCCAAAAAAATAACTTATGCCGGTATAGAAATAGTTGATACTCCTGGTTTGTCCCGCGATCAAAACGGCAACGCAACACGGCTCGGACAATTAAGAGAAACAGATGCTTTGATATGGGTTGTGCCGGTTTTTGAAGGTTCAGAACCGTTTAAGGAAATTGCTGCGTTCAATGATGACGTAGTAATTGCCGATCTTGAAATCGTACTCAATCGAATGGAAAAAGTACAGGAACAAAATAAAAGACCAGTGCCCAAAAACGAACACGAACGCCTCGAAATTGAATACGAAACTTTAAAGTTATTACAAGAAGGATTGGAAAGCGGTAAACCGATAAAAGATGATCAATTGACTCAGGAACAACAACGACTAACTCGTGGTTTCAGACTGTTAAGTAGTAAACCACGAATGTTGATGATCAATACAGCCGACGACGAAACAGACTTGAATCAATACAAAAAATACGCTGAATCTGATGTTCCGTTGGTTGCGGTGAGTGTACGTTTGGAATTGGAATTAGAGTCAATGAGTGCAACAGATAAAGATGCTTTTCTTGACGAAATGCAATTGTCCGCAACAGATAAAAATCTTGTAATCAAAACAATTCTGGACGCTTCCGGACAAATGACATTTATGACTGCCGGAGAAAAAGAAGTTCGGACATGGTTAATTCCAAAAAACGGTACTGCACTTGACGCAGCAGCTGCAATTCATTCCGATATGGCAAAAGGATTCATTCGTGCGGAAGTAACAAAAGCGGATGACTTGATAAGATTGGGCAGTGAACGTGCCGTAAAAGCAGAAAACCTCGTCCGCCGCGAACCAAAAGATTACATCGTAAATGATGGCGACATATTCTTATTCCATTTCAGTTAGACAGATAATTAGTGAATGGATAACAATAAACTGTTCACTCTTTAATTTCGTTTATCTTCGCCTGCTTTCCGATATAGGTAAGCGGGCGGCGGCAAAGGGAATTTAAAGTGTGAACACAGTTTATAATGTTATAATTTCATATTTATCTTTACCGATAAAAAGGAGCAATGCGGATTTTAAGTTGGGACGATCTTTGAGACGAGAGGAGTTGAGATATTGATTTAATTGCTCCAAACCTTCCTTGTGCTTTTGTGCAATTTCTGTTTCTTTCGCATCAGTCTTGCAATACTTCAATTCCAACACCCATTCATAGTTGACTTGTGGAAAATTAGGATTACGTTGCAAGAATATATCCGCACGACCCGGAACGGTTTCATATTCGCTCATCGGAATATAAATCTTGTTCAAAAGCAAATAAGCAAACAATAATGCCTTAATATATTTTTCGTCAAAACGTTGCAAGTCAAAATCGGATAACTTACTAAACGCATTCTTGGAAACATAATCAATAAAACTATGAATTTCGCCTTCCATTGCCATTGTGTTAATCATCTCCTCCAACAAATCCGTATTTATTTTTACAAGATGCGAATTCTCTTCAACCAATTGCCGAATTTGTTCCCAATAAACGCATTGAATAGAATAGTTAGGGATAACCAAACGTAATCGGCTTAGATAGGGTTCCTTGATTGTCAGTAACCCCATGTAAAACAACAATGAAATAAAGTAACTGTCTGTGTTTAATTGGTCAATAGAAAATTTTTCCAAGATATTTGAAACAATACTGCC
>JAITDV010000068.1 GCA_031282385.1 Planctomycetaceae bacterium
TGGAGTAGTTTATACGGCTGACAATATCAAAGTCCGTTGGGTTTTCATATAGGATTGAAAAAAACCGTAGCAATAACAATGTTTGATGAGAATATTTTATGGCAGAGTTTAAAATCAAAAGTAATACGCAGAGAATACCGTTGCAGGATCATATTCCGCTGACTACGCCTTTGCGGGTTTTTCTTGAAACATCAAGTGCGTGTAACTTTCGGTGTTATTTCTGTCCGCATGGAATGCCGAATAATAAAATGATTAACGCTATAATGTCATTTGATCTTGCAAAAAAATGTATTGATGATATTAGTTTATTTCCTCAGAAAATAAAGTTGCTGACTCTTTCTACAACAGGTGAACCATTACTCAATAAAAAATTACCGGAAATAGCTGCTTATGCAAAACTGAATAAAATTGCTGATAGGGTTGATCTGGTTACCAATGCGTCTTTGTTGAAACGAGATGTCGTCGATCGTTTGATTGCTACAGGAATTGACAGGATTGATATTTCTATTTATGGTTTATCCGAACAACAATATGAAAAAAACTCTTCCATCAAAATTAATTTTGAAGAATTTGTAAACAATATCTATTATCTTTACCAAAACAAAAAAAATTGTACAATTGCCATAAAAATTTGTGATGCTGCTTTTAATGAAAATGAAAATGAAAATGAACAAAGATTTTATGCAATTTTTTCTGAAATTTGCGATTATATTTCTGTAGAACATATTACTTCCATTTGGTATGGTGTAAAATTTGATAATAAATATTCCAGCACACTCCACAACATATATGGTCAACCCAAAATAGTAAAAAAAGTTTGTCCTCTTCCATTTTTTTCTATGACAGTACATCCCAATGGTATGGTATCTCCATGTTGTCAGGACTGGAATCATCTTCTCATTGTTGGTAATGTTAATACAGAGTCCTTGTATCAGATTTGGACAGGAAACAAAATTGATCATTATCGTATCTGTCAATTAAAATATGGAAGAAGTACAATACACGCCTGTATGGATTGCGAATACCCTGAAACGGTTGCTATGGATAACATTGACCCATACAGAGAAACTATTTTACAACGATACGAAGAACGCGAATTTTCAGAACAAAAATGACATCACATCAGATAAATTATAAGCCGCATATTCTTTCACAAAATCGTACGCCGTTGCAGAGTGTTATTCCTTTGTCTGCTCCTTATACTGTTTTGTTTGAGGTTTCCAGATTATGTAACTTAAAGTGTATTTTTTGTCCGCAGAGCGAGCAGGAACATTTTCGATATTTTGATGCGAATTTAATGACATGGAATAGTTTTGAAAAATCCGTTCAACAATTGGGACATTTCTCCAATAAAATAAAAAAGGTTTATATGCACGGAACCGGCGAATCCACATTGAATCCGCAACTGCCGGAAATGATACAGTTCCTGAAATATAAAAATGTTACCGATTCAATTGATTTAACCACCAATGGTTTATTGTTATCGGAACAACTTGGTCAATCACTCGTTAGTGCCGGTCTGAATCATTTGCATATTTCCGTTGAAGCGTTGTCTTCACAAGGTTATCAAAACATTACTGGAAGAGACATTGATTTTGATAAATTTGTCGGTAACATTCGTACATTTTCTACAGTACGTGAGAATTGTCGGCTCACGATAAAAATTGCAGATATTAGTGTAAAAACGCAAGAAGAGAAAGATTTATTTTTTGAAATTTTTTCACCGTTGTGTGATGAAATCTTTATTGAAAACATTTATCCAATTTGGCCGTCTTATGGTCAAGGAGAAAAGTTGAAACAAAATCAACAGGAAAAAACAGGGCAATATGGTCAGCCGATTGTCGATAGAATGGTTTGTCCTCAAATATTTACGCAACTGGCTGTCAAATGTGACGGTAGCGTTTCGCCTTGTAGTGTGGATTGGGACAATGAGAACGTGTTAGGGAATATTCATTGTGTAACGTTATATGAAATGTGGAATGGTTCCAGATTAAAAGAAATTCGTATGAAACATTTGAAAAGCAGTCGGCATAATATGGTTCCCTGTCAACGTTGCGGACTTCCAAAATATTCCTGTATCGACAATCTGGATAATTTCAGACAAGAGTTGATAGAAAAAATTGACATTTGAAGGAGATATTCATGCACCGAAATTATGTGTCAAAGTTACAGAAAATATTGAATGAGCGGGAATTTCATCCGCCTCTTTCTGCAAAAGACGCTTTTGAAAAACTGAATAATCAGCAGATATTACTTTACGGAGCAGGCGCGTTTGGTCTGGAAAATTATAATCTGTTTACAAAGTATGGAATAAAACCAATTGCGTTTTTAGACCGTAATGCTAAAACAGGTGATACAAAAATGGGAATACCGGTATATCACCCGAACGATTCCGATTTAACAATGGATTTTCGCAACAAATGTCTTGTTTTTATTACGATATCTTTGCCTCAAGACAAAATGAAGTTAATAAAAAATGATTTATACGAACTGGGATATGTCAATTGCCGTGAAGCGCAAACAATGACTGCAAGGCAAGTGCGGTTTGATGATGTTGCAGATGAAAATCCTGACAATAACTATATCAAAAAAAATCAGGAAAAAATATTTCGTGCGATCAATTTAATGGCTGATGAGGAAAGTTGTGAAACTTATATTTCGTGTATTGCGGGACATTTGTTGCGGAATTATGACGACTGTGTCGAAACAAATTTTCCGGTACAGTATTTTGATGCAGGAATTCCGTACAAAAGAGGATTATCTCATTTTGTTGATTGCGGAGCTTACACAGGAGATAGTTTACAAACAGCATTACAATATTGTGATTTTATTGAAGACTATGTTGCATTTGAACCAATTCCTTCCAATTTTACAGAACTTTCGCAAAACGTGGATTTGTTAAAACAAAAAATTAAACGTGCATGGCTATTTCCTTGCGGAGTCGATGAAAAAACCGGCATGGCAAAATTTTCTGTTTCCGCCAGTTCAAGTGCAATAACGGACAATGCTGATGGTGAATTGCTTCAGTTGGTTAGACTGGATGATGCGTTAAAAGGCTTTAATGTTACTTTATTAAAGATGGACATTGAAGGAGCGGAACCAGCTGCACTTCGAGGTTCTCAAAATCTTATAACACAACAAAAGCCTGACCTTGCTATTTCCGTATATCACTCGGTAAATCATTATTGGGATATTCCTTGTATGCTGGATGATCTGAAATTAGAATACCGTTTTTATTTACGATCTCATACGCCGGCAACATTAGAGACGATTCTTTATGCTGTCTGTAACAAATAATTTCATCAAAAAAATATGATTTACAGAACGTACGGAAAAACAGGTAAAAAAGTTTCACTTATGGGTGTAGGGACTTCAAGGTTCGATCCTAATAACTCTTTATTCTCCAAAAATGTCGATCTGGTGTTACAGGCAATTGAACTTGGAATAAATTACTTTGATACCGCACCAACGTATGCTTCCGGCGCCAGTGAAAAAATACTCGGTACAGCATTTGCACAAACAAAAAAAGAAATTTTTACAGTAACAAAATCGATGTTGAGTATGGAACCGACAGCGGACGATGTGTTACGAAGAATTGAAATGTCGTTAAAGACTTTGAACGTCAGTAGAATTACTTTTTTTCATCTATGGAGTCTATTGAATATTCAGCAATACAGGCAAATTATCGTTCCAGATGGTCCGTTTGAAGGAGCGTTAAAAGCTAAAGATCGTGGATTGGTGGAACATATTTGTTTTTCTGCTCATTGTAGCGGAGATGAAGTTACGGAGATTTTACACGATGGGTTATTTGACGGTGTAACACTTGGATTCAACGCATTAAATTTTCATTACAGGATTGACGGTTTGAATAAGGCATACGAAATGGGATTGGGTGTTGCGGTTATGAATCCGTTAGGAGGCGGACTTATTCCCAAAAATCCAGATTATTTTCAGTTTTTACAAGAAGAACGTTATAGTATTGTCGATTCCGCTCTCCGTTTTGTGGCTTCACATAAAGAAGTGAGTACGGTGCTTGTTGGAATTAATAATGAACGTGATTTACTGGAAGGAGTACAAGCCTTTTCTGAAAAAAATTTACTTTCTGAAAAAAAACTTGAAGTATTATATTCATCAGTAACAAATTCATTGGATAATTGTTTATGTACGGCTTGTGGATATTGTTATGGTTGTCCGGCTGGTTTACCGGTGAGTAAACTAATGAGTTTGTATAACGAATACATTCTTTCAAACGAAAATATTGAACACTATCATTCAAGAAGTTATGATTGGTATCGAATATCTCCATTAGATACATTTTCGTGTATTCAATGCGGTAAATGTGAAAAAAAATGTACACAACATCTCCCAATTATAAAACGTATTGCCGAAATGAATGAATTTAGCAATCAAGAAATAAGAAAATGGCAGGAAATTGCTGATCGGGTTTTTCCAAAAAATGGAGAAATGATAGGAATTTATGGAATTTCGTTTGACGCGGAACATCTATTACGTTCATACACAATGATTCACGGCAAGATTGATTTTCCGATTGCGTTCTTCGATTCTAATAATGCAAAATGGGGAAAACGTTTTATGGATACGGATTATATCATCCAGCCTCCAGAAGCAATTTTAAAAAACAATATCAGATATATTGTAGTTACAGCAAAAAAATACTACACGCAAATAAAAGATTTTTTACAGAACTACGTCACAGACGACACAGAAATCATATCAATTTAAAGGAGACCAAAATGGACAAACAATTTAAATCAGAATGTAATACGGAAATCGAAAAACAAAATAATCCTGATTTGCGAAAAAAGGCTTATGATTTACTTTCTGATCCACTTATGGTAAAGTATGTTTATCGTTTTACTTGGTTAGGTCGTCCGATCATTCAATACCCGCAGGATATTATTGCGTTTCAAGAAATCATTTGGGAAGTGAAACCAGATTTGATTATTGAAGCTGGAATTGCGCATGACGGTTCGATTATTTTTTCCGCGTCCATGATGGAACTTTTAGGTGGTAACGGTCGTGTTCTTGGGATTGATATTGATATTCGCCAACATAACCGGATTGAAATTGAAAAACATCCGATGTTCAAACGAATCACGATGTTTGAAGGTTCTTCGATTGATTCGGAAATGGGAAACATGTATTGAGGATTTACCGATGTGATCATTTCCTGATCGTCCCTGGGACAAAGGGA
>JAITDV010000081.1 GCA_031282385.1 Planctomycetaceae bacterium
GGTCTATTATCAAAATTAATTGACAAGGAGTACCCATTCAGATGCTCAAACGAACTCGCCGCGAACAAGTTGGCTACCATTAAAACAACAAAAAGACTTTTTCAGGGACAACTAAATATTCGTCAATTCAAATTCTGATTTTAGTTTCAGAAACAATAAGAATTTCAACATAACTACTTCACCGTTTTTTGTAATTGCATGTACGGTTATGACAACAGTTGCTCCGTATGAACTTTACGCGAATAAAATCTGTTTCAACTTGAGATAGATTTGACAAAAAAATATGATCCGCAAATCTGAAAAAATTCGCGGATCATAATATCAAATATACGGCAAATCAAAACAACAAAATTAGGCACTGAATTTATTCAAGCAAAATTTATTTTGTTGGTTCAGGCGGCAATTTAAATTCACCACTCACTCCCGGCAAATTTATTTCCGGCAGATTAACATGATCGTGATCGTGATCATGATCGTGGTTATGATCGTGGTTATGATCGTGATTGTGTGGAGATAATGGATTTGTTGTATTGGGATTTGTGTTTGGATTTGTTGGTGGAGTTTTTGTGCGGATGATAGTTGCTTCAGTTAAATGGATTTTTTTGTACACATCTTCCGAAATCACGTAATACCAATCTGCAAATCTCGCCGACAACTTTTTCACTCTTGCCTTACCGGATTCTATTGCTTTTGTTATTCTTTCCTGTTCGCGTAAATTTGATTTTTCTTTTGCTTCACGTTCTTTTTTGATTGTGTCAATTGCAGCTTGGTCGCCGGTTGTTGGAATTTCGGGCAAAGGTTGAATATCTGCCGGCGGAATAATTGATTCGTCGAAATCGGCGTTGATAAACAAATAACGATTTTCCGTCATTGTTGTGGAGTTGTCATTATCATTATCTTTATTTTTATCTGCTTCGTCTTTTTCTTTGTTGACGGTCTGCGTGCCGGTCAAATTTCCGAACCGCAAATTATAACAAATCCCATCTTTCATACGTAGTTGAATATCGCCTCGGCTTGCCAGTAGTTTTATAGATTCCTTGCTTTCTTTACTGTTTTTATCAGGAACGGAAGCAAGATAAAAACCGGCTTTGAACAACGAATCATCAAGTTTAATTTTAGCGAACGATTCGCTGTTGCGCAACGACTCTGCAAGTTTAGCCGGTTTTTTTGTAACGTTTACTATTTTCAGATTGTTGATTGAATTTACCAAACCATCCAACGCTTCAACATTCAATTCTTCGTTGGCGTTTATAGATTTTTCGTAGTATTCACGTTGTGCGCCGCGGTAACCCATAAATTTTTTCAAGCTCCATTTTTTATCACCGGTTTCGTTACTATTGTAAGCTATTGTCAAATCTGCGATGTTGTTTAGAGCCACTCCCAACGTCCGCTCAGATGTCGCTTGCAATTCCAACGAGTAATCGTCAACAAAAATTTCCGCAATATCAAGCGAATGAATGTCAAGTAAATTCTTTTCTATCCATCGGTCAAATTGCGTACTGAATCTGTCAATATCAATGTTGACTATATACACGGGCAATTGTCCTGCGATGCGGACGTATCTGTTGACGGAGACGTTGGAATCAAGTTGATTATTTTCTGCTGGTTCGACGGCTTTACCTATGATCAATTCGACCAATGTCTCATCGATTTTTGTTTCTTTATTTGTGCCGACAAGTGTAACTTTTACGCCTGTGTGTTCGTTGAATAATACGTTTTCGTCGGTCGGGTCAAGAACGCCGTAAGTTTTGTGAAGTTCAGCTGCGTTTGCGGATTGGGTGTTGGTGTTGTCTGTCATTTTTTCGGCAACATCCAATACTTTCAACCCGATAAGTGCATCTGCAATTAGTCCCATTTGATCTTTAGCGTCAGCGGGATAGTTGTCGTGGGAAGGGATACGCCACGAGCCGTCTTTTTCTATTATACGAAATTCTTCCTTGTCGCCTGTCGCTCCACGACGAGCTATCTCAAGATGCTTAACCGCAAGCGGATCTGTGAATTTCTCAAACAACGCTTTACCGATTATCTCATCCACTCTGACTGGGCGGATTTGTGGTTTAGAGTACCACGCAAGCACAAGCAGAACAACGGCAAGCAACAAAAAAATCAATGTTTTACTTTTTTCTGTCATACGTTTTATTTTATTGAGTAGTTGATGGTTTAATGTTTAATTTGTTAATCGTTCGTTTATCTGGCTTGTCCGATTAACATGGCAACAAGTCAGTTTTTTACATTTTAAGTTTTTCGCACTTGTTGAATATTCGTCAACGCACAAACTTACATTTCGGAATCTGTTTCAATGTTGTGTTATCAGATTTTAATTCCGGATTCTAAAGTGCGTTTAGTATAATTTTCACAGCACGAATTTTTGACAACACGAAATTACACCAGCAAAAAAAATCATGTCAAGTTATGGTTATCTGAATCTGGTATTTTTCGAAGTTGCGTTGTATTTCAAAATTCGCGGTAAAAATCGGCAAAAATCAAAGGCAACATTTTACGCGAACAAACAAAACCATTCAAGTAGTACAAAACCTATCAATAAAAATTGTAACTATTCAGTCGGCAGCTCTACAAAATATTGATGGCAGGCGGGAACGCAACATAATGCAATAACCGATTAAAACGACATAGTTACAAAAATACTTTTAAGTTGGCATAGATTGATATTACATTTTGTGGTGAACTGGCTTATACTTTCCGGCAGACTTGAATTGAGGTTGGTTGAAATTTAGTTACGTTTGAATTTCTGCAACGAAAATTTAAGTTGGGGTTGATTGCGGCGTTTTTAATTTTGAAGTCGATAGACCGCCAAATTAAAAACCAAGCAATAGACCTTTTCTCTAACCTAAAAATACATCAACGCAACAAAAAACCTATAACGAAAAACCGCCTTTAACTCTTCCGAGACCACCCCTAACCCCTCCGAAGGCAGGGAATTATTCCTCTCTTTTGGAGGGGTCAGGGGTGGTCTCCTACAGATTAACGAAAAGGTCTAATAAAAAAGAATTTCTAAAAATTCATTTTGTCCACGAATTTTCATGACAAGATCACAAATTAAATAATTTGGTAACTATTCAGCCACGGGATTCAATTGTTTAGAAAAAAGATGTTAGGGAATTGGAACGAACTAAAACGTAGCGTTCTATACTGCTCGTACTATAAATTGCGTGACTCAAGAGCGTAAAAGCCTGCTTTCCGATAGGTAAGCAGGCGGCGGTAAACGAAAATTCAAGTGAGAACAGTTTAAAATAAACAACCCTTATTTGTCAAAAGTAGCCAAAAAATCCTCCCAACGCGCCCTGTGTTTTGTTTGATATTGTCTTAATTTCACCATCGAAGTAATAATAACATAGAGGCGTGTTGATGGGATTCTGCTTGCTACTAATGGTGAATTGAATAAATAATGGTTGTTTACTTTAATATCGTATATTGTTTTATGGTGCTGTTACGGATTCTCCGCCGGCGCGTGAACCTAACGCTCCCCATATACCGTGATATGATTTACCGAATTCAATAAAAGTATTGTAACCGGCATTGGCAACCGTGTTACCATTGATACCTTGATAATCAATTCCGTCAGTAATGAATTTAACCGAACCATCAGCCATACACACATTGACGCCGCCTGAATGGTAACTTGACGGACTTATGAAACCGCCGCTGTATTCTTTATTAGCAGCCAAACCTGTAGTTGAATTAGGCGGTAAAATTGTATTAAAACCCGTAAACGCAATCGCACCGTCCGACCAACGCCGACCAGACCAATTTACAATATTCGCATCTGTAATCGTTGACTTTATATTTGATCCGTCTTTCAACTCGTAACAAGTTTTAACCGCAGTTCCAGTTGAATTTGATGACGGAACAGTATTTTCAAATGTTGTCGGAACACCACTTCCTGAAACAATAATACCAATTCCCGCGTTACGAATATTTTTACCTGCTATACGGCGTTCACTGAACATAATCGTATTTGACATTCCATCAGTTATACCTTGTGAACCGTTCCATTGGTGCGGCGCAAAAGCACCGCGATCCACACAACATAAAGTTGATGCAGAACTGCCGTAATTAGGAAAAGCTGCCGCCGGTGCATCCGCCTGCAAAAGATTAAAATGTACAGGAAAATCACCATAACAGAAACGATAACTTGCATGTGCCTGTTCTGTAACGCCCTTACTTCTGCCTTCATTGTCAGATGGACAAAGTAACATTGACAATGGATTAGTCATATAGGTCGCGGTATCAACTCCGGCAATATCTACACCGGATTGTGCATCGGTGTTGAATTGACAAACAAATCCGCCAGAATTTATTTTTTCAAACAACGGAGTCATTTCCATAAAACTGAGCAACGAAACAAAACCTGAAATCCGCCGTCTTGCTCCGTCATTGGAACGTATTCCAAATCCGCCGGCAGGTAAATTTTTTCGGTATTGGTCATGATAATTATGAACCGCAATACCAAGTTGATGCAGGCTACTTGAACAACTCATTTTTCTTGCCGTTTCACGCGCCGCTTGCACCGCTGGTAACAACAGCGCTAACAACACGCCAATAATAGCAATCACAACAAGAAGTTCGACTAATGTAAAACCGCAAAATAAACGCCCTTGAGCGTTACCTATTCTTAATGACATTTGATATGTCCTCCCAATTTTTATAGTTTAGTTAGTTAGTTTATTTCAATTCAATTTTAATATCACGGTTTCCGCCGGATTCAATTGTATATGTCAATCCTGATTTTTTTGTTGTTGAGAAATTTTCAGGAATTGCCGAAACAACCTTTAAAATATTCTCTTCCGGTTGTGGTTCTTCAAATCCGGCTTCTTGACGTTTACTTTTCCAGTCAGCAACAGTATTCTTACCTTCGTCGCGAATATATTTCGTTACAGAAATTCTGTAGTTGCCTGGTAAAATTCCCTTGTCTCCGAGCGTCCGTAACACAAATTGTCCTTTTGCGTTTGTTTGAGCAGTTCCGAGTCTTTCTCCGTTAGTTGCACTTTCCGGCGTAAATGAAACCATTGCCCATGCCAACGGTGCATTCTCATAAATCACAACACCTTCTCCCGCAACAAGACCACGAACTTTAACACGTCCGCAACCATTGGCAAAAAGAATAAAACCACACAAACAAATCAAACTCAAAAAAATTTTTATTGAGTTTATTGTTGACAAATTTTTCTTATCACACATTTTCAAATTTAACATCCTTTCGCATGTTATTTGTTACGGTATACTTACAACTTCATCACCGTTTGCCGTTCCAAGTTTGCCCCAAACTCCATAAGGCGACGCTCCAGATATAACTGCCGCATGATTAGGGTCTCCGTAATCAATCGTCTCCGAAATAAAATGAACCGAACCATCCGTAAAACTAATATTCGCGCCGCCGCTATGATTGCTTGACGGTGGACACATGAAATGATAGAACGAAGCACAAGCTGGAGAATTCGGCGGCATAATTGTATTAAATACAGTTAACCACGATCCCTGATACCAACATGTTCCACGATAATCGTTGATCGCAAGTCCCGAACCTGTCAACATTGGTTGAATATAATCACCGCCTATTCCCGTAAATGCCCAACATACACTTGGCAAGATCGGCTTAGTTGAATTTTCACGCGGATTGATCAATGCTCCAAACGCAGAAGGCCAAGCCATAGTGATATAGCAATCAATCATCCTTAAAGATTTACCGCCTCCACCAGACGAATTCCGCCCAATAACACGTTCAGCAAACATTACCGTGTTAGTTGTACCGTCAGAAATATTTTCGAGTTTATACTTACGTGATTTGGCATAAATAGGACCTCGCCATGGCATATTTTGTTCATACTCCGCTGTTGATATTGACTTCCAATACGAAACTACATCACCCGATGAAACAATATAGTTGGTTGACCCTGAATGCCAACTCGCGTGAATTGGCGGATCGGCATAGTAACCTGACGGGCAAAGTAACGCGCTAGGTTGGAAGTCATAAAGAGCAGCACTTCCGCCCTCCACAATTGTTTCCATCTCCATATACGGAGCAAGTGCATAAAAAACAGAATGCCCATGACCTGAAGTGCCTGCCGTAGTAACTCCCAGAGGCAATATTGTAGAACCATAATCATGTGCAGGTAATTCACCATTGGCATCTTGAAAAGTATGAGAGGCAATGCCTAATTGTCTGAGGTTATTGTTGCATGCCATTCGTCTTGCGGCTTCACGTGCTGCCTGAACTGCCGGTAAAAGCAACGCAATCAATAACGCAATGATCGCCACCACTACCAACAACTCCACAAGCGTAAATCCGAATAAAAGACTTCGATTGTTTTTATTTTCAGCAGCGTTATTGGCTACCGATTTTATTTTTAAGTTTAACATTTTTTCCTTTCTTCATGGTTTAATTAAAAATTTTTAATTGACGTTTTTTTGGTCAACGTAAAACTTGAGATAAACAATTAACGTTACAAAAATTCTTTATCACCGCTTTACAATCAACAACGCACGATTTTTTGTAACGAAATCAAAAAATGATTTGTACAATATCTTCTCCACATGCAGAACCCAACGCTCCCCAAATACCATAAGGCGATTGTCCTTTTTTGACTGGAGGAAGCGAAAGATCGCCGGTGTTTATACGATTTGAAATAAAATGAACCGAACCGTCCGCAAAACAAGTATTTACACCGCCAATATGGTAACTTGTCGACGCCATCGCAAAATGATAGTTCGACATACAGCTAGGTCCGTTGGGTGGAAATATTGTTGAGAATGAAGTAGAGAGCGGGTCGGATTTGTGCCAGAGTTTTCCGCCTTGATTATTTACCGCAGCGGATTGATTAAATGGATGACCCATTCTGATTGAACGGGTGATGTACTTATTGGCGGCAATGTTGTTGTAAACGACGGAGAAATCAAGCGGTTTTTTTCCGTCGCCTGTCGGATCAGGTTCTGTCGTACCCGCCTTCCAACACATTGCGTAATACGTTTCAGTAACATAATTGGAATTGCGCCGTCCAAGACAACGTTCACTAAACATCACCGTATTGCTAACGCCATCGGTAATGTCGTTGTATTGGAGACTTTTTTTCATCTTGAATGTTCCGCGCCCAACTCCAATATCAGAATACGGATTATTAGCATCACGCGTCCAATTGAACGGAATATCTCCGCTGGAAACAAGATAGTTTGTAGAACCGGCAGCTTTGTTATAGAAAAGATTTTTTTTGCCCGTTAATTTTTCATTGGGACAAATCAATCCATCAACAATTACCGTCCACGCTCCTTGTCGCGTATGCGTCAAATATTCACTGTCAGGCTCACCGGCAACTTTCTCTTCTTTAGCAATCGCTTCGGAAAGTACAACCTCGTCAAGATAAGGTAACAACACAACAAAAGCCGAGAATGCAAATCGAGATGGTAATTCCACTAAGTCTGTTTCTGTTCTTTCACGTTTGGGTGATCCAAAATTGTGTACAGGTAAAGAACCGAATGCTGAATTGTAATTTTGGCTTGCAAGACCAAGTTTACGAATTTTATCGGCACAGGTAGTTTTTAGATTTTCTAATTTGGCTGATTGAATCGCTGGAAAAAGTAACGCAACAAGCGTACTAAACACCGCAATTACAATAACCAATTCAAGTAATGTAAAGGCAGGGACGCAAAATACAAAACTACGTCCCCCCCCCCCCCCTTATCTATTTTAACATTGTGGTAATTTTGGGGTGTTTTTTTCATTTTTAATTTTCTCCTTATTGTTAGGAAATTTTTAATTGTTTACATTCGAAATCTCGGTAAGTACGCGAGAAATCCAGTTTTCTATTTGAAATTGACAATCGATAAGCTAACGTTGTACTTCGTTATAAACGGTTATTTTTACTTTTTTGAATGGAAAGATCGAAGTAATAAATCTGATTGGGTTCAAAAAAATCTGTGTCATCTAGGCAAACAAGTTGCTTACTACAAACTTTTGTGGCGTTATTAGACACTATTTTAAAAGCCCGTCAACGGGGGGAGTAAAACAAAGAAAATTAGTAACTAGTTGTCCCTGAAAAAGTCATTTGGTACTATAAATTCTGGGCTTATCTGGTTGCAATTTAGAGTTATAATTTGCAATATAGTTATTGTTTTATCCGAGATTTTCCTTAAACCTTGCAGATATTAGACCTTTTCTCTAACCTAAAAATACATCTACGCAACAAAAAACCTACAACGAAAAACCGCCTTTAACTCCTCCGAGACCACCCCTAACCCCTCCGAAGGAGGGGAATAAGAATACGCCTCCGAGTGAGGCGAATAAGAAGAAACATCC
>JAITDV010000110.1 GCA_031282385.1 Planctomycetaceae bacterium
GGTCGTTTTGTCCCCAAAGGTTTTCATCATGAAGGTTTTGCACAAGTACCGCCAAAAAATATACGTCATAACGAATTTGACCGCGGCGCAAAAAATAATTTTCGCAAAGGTGAATTCAAACAACCGCCTTTTGGTAAACAACACGGAGAATTAGCAAGAAAACAAGAAGGTAAAAAATATTTCGATGCTCCAGATAAACCAAAACAAAAACACAACAAAAAAGATGTAAATAAAAAGGAAGACCGCTCAAAATCATCGAAACCGCATTTACCGTTGGGCGACAGAAGTTAGTTTTATTGTGTCGTTTAACTTGAATGCAAGATTTGTTGAGATATTACCTTAATTTTCTGTCCCGTTATGAACAACATGTTGGTAAAGTTAATTAAACTGTTCATACTTTAAATTCCCTTTACCTTAGCCTGCTTACCTATCGGCAAGCAGGTTTTTAAATTAGACCTTTTCGATAACTTGTATGAAAACCGCCTTTGACTCCTCCGAGACCACCCCTGCCCCCTCCAAAGGAGGGGAATAATTCCCCTTCCTTCGGAGGGGTCAGGGGTGGTCTCCTACTGGTTAGCGAAAAGGTCTACTGTTCACACTTGAATTTTCTTTACCTTAGCCTGCTTACCTATCGGCAAGCAGGCTTTTACGTTCTTGAATCACGCATTTATAGTACGGACAGAATACACGTTCCAATGAACAGTTACCATTAATTTCTTTCAATATTTTTGATATACTTTCACGCTCTGGTACAATGTGAATTTATCTTGCTCCGATAAATAATATAATTGTTGCCGGAGCGTTTTTTTGCGCTGTGGAATTGAGAGCTATATACTGTTCTTACTACAAATTGCATGACTCAAGAACGTAAAAGCCTGCTTTCCGAATAGGTAAGCAGGCGACGGTAAAGGAAATTAAAGTGTGAACAGTTTAAAATAACGACTCATTAACCTTTCCCCTAACCCCAAATTATCATTTCGATCAATTGATCTTTTCAAGTGAATGATACATTACATTACAAAACAATAGGTTCAATAATTTAACAGATGAGTTCAGAGATAGTTGATTTTTTACGTACTCCGGTTCAATTTTTAAAAGGGGTTGGTTCATTTCGTGGAGAGCGGTTGAATCGTATGGGAATTAGCCGTGCGTTTGATTTATTGTTTAATTTTCCGCGTGATTATCTTGATTTGACAGATCGTTGCGAAGTTAATCAACTTGAAGAAGGTAAAATACAAACTGTTGTCGGCTCTATTGATTCTTGGGAATCACAACTAACACGTCGAGGTCAGATGCAAGCTCTGTTTGTTAATTGCGGCAATGGATTTGTAAAAGCAATATGGTTTAAGATGCCTTTTATTGTGCGTGAATTTGCGCGTGATCGCCGTGTTATGCTTACAGGAAAACCGAAATTTGATCATCCTTTTTGGGTTATGATGCATCCGCAAATAACTTATCTTTCTGACAATGACGACGAAGCTGAACCTGAGTCGTTTCTGCCGATTTATTCATTGACCGAAGGCATCAAACAACATCATTTGCGAAAAATTATGCGTGAAATGTTGCCGGCGTATGCGTCTAAACTCGAAGAAGTATTTCCGCAAGATTTTTTAATACGACATCAATTGTTACCGATAGAGAATGCGGTTAAAGCGATTCATTTTCCGACGAGCAAGGAGGAGTTGTTTTTTGCGAAAAGGCGATTTGTGTATCAAGAATTATTTATTTTGCAACTTGGACTTGCAATTCGCCGATTACAACATCGCACTAAACTCAAAGCAACACCGTTACCGACAAATCGTACAATCGACGTCCGAATCCGTCAACGTTTTTCGTTTCAATTAACTGAATCGCAAGAAAAAGCGATCAAGGAAATTTTGGATGATATGTCCAAAGCAGTACCAATGAACCGGCTTTTGCAAGGCGATGTTGGCAGCGGCAAAACAGTAGTTGCGATTTATGCGATGCTTGTTGCGGCGGCGAATGGGCATCAGGCAGTTTTTATGGCTCCGACAGAAATTCTGGCACGTCAACATTTACGTACAATAAATCGAATACTTGAAAACAGCCGTGTAAATGTTGTTCCGTTATTGGGCGGTCAACGTCCTACGGAACGGGCAAGTATATTGCAAGAAATTGCAACGGGAGCGGCGAATATAATTGTTGGTACGCAGGCGATTGTTGCGAGTGAGATTCCGTTTCAAAAATTAGGGTTGGTTGTGATTGACGAGCAGCATAAATTCGGAGTGATGCAACGGGCAGCTCTTAAATCCAACGAAAAATTTGACCCTCATTATCTTGTTATGACGGCGACGCCGATTCCGCGGAGTGTTGCAATGACAGTGTTCGGTGATCTTGATGTTTCTGTAATGCGCGGTTTGCCGCCGGGCAGACAAAAAGTAATAACGTACATCTCGAATCCTGAAGACAGAACAAAGTGGTGGGATTTTGTCACGCGTAAAATTCGTGAAAATCGGTGGCAAGCTTATGTTGTTGTGCCGTTGGTTGAAGAGTCGGAGAATTTTGATGCGAGGAGTTTGAATGAGGTTTATGAGCAGTTATCAAATGGTGAGTTTGCAGGATTTAAGATCGGAATTTTACACGGGAGAATGTCAACTGAAGAAAAAGATCGAATAATGTTTGATTTCAGAACTGGCGAAATTGAGATTCTAGTTGCAACAACCGTGATTGAGGTTGGAGTTGATGTTCCGAATGCAAATATTATGACAATAGAAAGTGCAGAACGTTTCGGTTTGTCACAACTTCATCAATTGCGAGGTCGAATCGGTCGCGGCAAAAAACCAGGATATTGTACGGTTTTTACAAGCAGTCCCAATGAAGAGTCGCAAAAAAGATTAAAGGTATTTGCATCAACTTCGGATGGATTCAAGTTGGCGGAAGAAGATTTAAAAATTCGCGGCGCCGGTGATTTATTCGGCACGCAACAACACGGAATTCCGCCGTTTAAGATTGCGGATTTGGTACGTGATCGGGAAATTGTTGATGAAGCCCGCAGGGATGCTATTGACATGGTAACATCAGACCCAGGTCTTGCAAATCCAGAACACGCTAAATTACGCCGCCAAATGTTAAAAAGATATGGAACTGTACTAAATCTAGGCGATGTAGGATAAATTGCAAATAACATTTCACGCGAATTTTGCATTACAGTGAAACGATTATATGCTGCTCGTACCATAAATTGCATAACTCAAGAGCATAAAAGCCTGCTTGCCGATAGGTAAGCAGGCGGCGGTAAAGGAAAATTCAAGCGTGAACAGTTTATAGCTATTCAGCCGCAAGATTCATGTAATTCAAAAACAACACAATCACTAGACCTTTTCGATAACCTGTAGGAAACCACCCCTATCCCCTCCGAAGGAGGGGAATTATTCGCCTCACTCGGAGACGTCTTCTTATTCCCCTCCTTCGGAGGGGGTAGGGGTGGTCTCGGAGGAGTTAAAAGCGGTTTTTCGTTGTAGGTTTTTTGTTGCGTTGATGTATTTTCAGGTTAGAAAAAAGGTCTATTGTTTAAAGTTAAACCGTACTTTCCTAAAAAAATTTATGTGATAAACTTGTTCTCCATACTGTTCGTACTATAAGTTGCACGACTCAAAAGCGCACAAGCCCGCTTTCCAATAGGTAAGCAGGCGAAGGTAAACGGAATTTAATGTGTGAACAGTTGAAAATATACTCTTCATATTTTAAAACTTGGTTTTCATCTTTGTAAGAGACGTCGATCACAAAAATAACTCGGAGATACAACAAACTTAAACGCTATTTACAAAATGAAAATTCAAATGAGATGAGTATATTTTATTTTTTTGTCATGTTTACTTTTTGATATGAGTTGCTCAAAAATTATTCCAAAATTTTAAACTGTTCACACTTTTATTTTATTTACTGCTGCCGGCTTACATTTCGGAAAGCGGGCAATTGGTGATTGATTAATGAATTTAATAAAACTGCGAAATTGTTTAAAATTTTTGTTATCATTTTACTAGATTGGAGCAATTTGATCGAAAGGATACAAACATAGTTATGTATTCCTTGTTTTATATTTCGTTATGAAAGTACCGCATGGATAATCCGATAAACGATTAAGATTTTCCTTTGTGTATTTGTGTGGGAGGTTGTTTTTTTAATGGGATTAAATCTTGCATCAAGTCTTGCAGATTCTGCTGTTTGGTATCCTGAACATACTGCGATAATTTGTGGAGATCGTCAATTTACTTTTTTTGAACTTGAACGATGGGTTGCCAAAATAGCTGAGATTCTTGTTATTCAAGGATTACGAGTTGGTGATAAAGTGATGTTGCTTGCGCCCAATGTTCCGGAATTTACGGCGTCGTATTATGCGATTTTGCGTGTTGGCGGAATAGTTGTTCCGATTAATACATTGCTTTTGCCGCATGAGATTGCGGTTTTGCTTGAGCATTCTGATTCGCGTTATTTGATTGCGTGGCACACTCTTGCTGACAAAGCAATCAGAGCATTCGATATGGTTGAATCTTGTCATAATCTGTTTTTTATTGGAGCGAAACGCGGCGAGTTACCAGTATCGATACTTGCTCATCATGCAGTTAGTCCGTTGCATCATCCCCAAAAATTTGTGCTTGACGAGTTGTATGATTGTGTATCCGGCACAATTGATTACGTGCAAACTTCACCTGACGATACCGCAGTGATTCTCTACACGTCAGGCACAACCGGTAAATCAAAAGGAGTTGAACTAACTCACTTTAATATTTTCTCAAACGCGCTCTACTCCAAAGATAAAGCGCTTTACATTGAACACGAGTCAGTAACTATTGCGGTATTGCCGTTGTTCCATACATTCGGGCAAACTGCTATTCAAAATACTTCTGTTATGGCGGGCAGTACAATGGTTATGACTGCTCAATTTGAGGCGAAACGAGTATTGTCTGATATTGAGAAACATCGGGTTACGTGTATTGCCGCGGTGCCGACGATGTACAATTTACTAAATCAATCACAACGTAAACGACATTATGACGTCTCATCTTTGCGAGTTGCGATTTCAGGCGGTGCGCCGTTGCCGGCGTCAATTTTTTATGATTTTGAAAAATTATTCGGTTTCAAAATAATCGAAGGTTATGGTTTATCAGAAACGAGTCCGATAGTTTGCGTTACTCCGGCTTACGCGAAAGAAAATAAAGTCGGTTCAATTGGTCCTGAATTTTTTGGTTCACAAGTTAGAATAATGCGTGCAGACGGCAGTTTTGCGAAAGTTGGAGAAGTGGGCGAGCTTGTTGTTCGCGGGCATAATGTGATGAAAGGTTATTACAAAGACCCATCAGCGACAAGTAACGCATTTACAAACAGTTGGTTTCATACCGGCGATATTGCGAGAATGGACGAAGACAGATATTTTTACATTGTGGATCGGGCAAAAGATGTAATTATTCGTGCGGGAATGAATATTTATCCGCGTGAAGTTGAGGAGATTTTGCAGAATCATCCTGTAGTATCGGAAGTGTCTGTTGTTGGTATTCCTGATGATACGTTGAGTGAAAATGTTGTTGCGTGTGTTTCAATTCATCCTGAAACTACCATAACCGCAATTGAAATCCAAAAGTATTGCCGTGAACGTTTGGCAACTTACAAATGTCCGAAATTTGTTGAATTTATGCAGGTGTTGCCCAAAAGCTCAACCGGAAAAATATTAAAACGCGAATTGCGGGAATTACTAAAAGGTAAATACAAAACACACCGCGATAATTAACAAGTACACTGCTCGTACTATAAATTAGACCTTTTTTCTAACCTAAAAATACATCAACGCAACAAAAAAACTACAACGAAAAACCGCCTTTAACTCCTCCGAGACCACCCCTAACCCCTCCGAAGGAGGGGAATAAAGGAGGGGAATAAGAAGACGCCTACGAGGGAGGTGAATTATTCCCCTCCTTCGCAGGGGTTAGGGGTAGTTTCCTACAGGTTATCGAAAAGGTCTATTGTATGACTTATAAATTGCATGACTCAAGAGCCTGCTTTCCGATAGATAAGCAGGCGAAGGTGAATGATATTTAAAGTGTGAATGGTTTAGAATATGTCAAATTCAAATTCGCAATATTTTTTGTTGCGCAAAATATTTTTAGTTTTATTTTCAAATTTACGTTTGTGTATTTATGGCACGTTTATACATTAATCAGATTGGTGAGAATGATAAGGTGGACGAGATTTACCGTATTGGTGAAAAGCAATTGCGTCCGAATAAGAATGGTAATTTGTATCTTCAGTTTAATTTATCTGATCGGACGGGTGTTTTGAATGCGCGTCTTTGGACAGTTACGGTTGAGCAGGCGGAACAATTTAACAATGGCGACTATGTGCGGGTAGAAGGAACCTCACAGAGATTTCAAGGTACAATTCAACTGATTGTGCGACGAATGGTAAAAGTGGAAGAGTCGGCAGTCGAAGTGAATGATTTTGCGCGTAATGGTAATGTTGATATTGCGTTGAAGCGTGCGCGGCTGCGGGAGTTATTGAAGACGGTAACGAATTCTAGTTTGCATAATTTGGCGGATTGTTTTTTGATTGACGATGAGTTTATGGATAAGTTTTGTAGTGCGCCGGCGGGAGTCAAGTTGCATCATGCGTATAATGGCGGATTGCTTGAGCATACTACACAGATGATGGAAACGGCAGTACAAATAGCAATTTTGTATCCGCAATTGAATAGAGATTTGCTTTTAATGGGAGCGTTTTTGCATGACATCGGCAAGACGGCGGAGCTTTCGTTTAACAATGATTTGTATTATACGGACGCGGGGCAATTGTTAGGACATTCGATGATTGGAATTGAGATTTTAAGTAACAAAATTGCAGAAGCGGAAAAATTGAGCGGAGAGCAATTTAATCCGCAAATTGCAATGTTGCTGAAACATTTATTAATTTCACATCATGGCGAGTATGAAAATCAAAGTGCAAAATTGCCGATGACGTTGGAGGCGCAGACGTTGCATTTTATTGATTCGATTGATTCTAAAATTGCCGAGTTCCAAAGGTACATAACAGAAGACCCGAATCAAGGCAGCGCATGGACAAATTACATTCCGGCAATTGAACGAAAATTATACAAAGAACCTATAAAACAATAAAATTCGTAATTAGACCTTTTCTCTAACCTAAAAATACATCAACGCAACAAAAAACCGCCTTTAACTCCTCCGAGACCACCCCTAACCCAAGAGGGGAATAAGAAGACGCCTCCGAGGGAGGCGAATAATTCCCCCCCTTCGGAGGGGTCAGGGGTGGTCTCCTACAGGTTAGCGAAAAGGTCTAATAAATCAAATCCGCGCGGGACAACTATTTAATTCGTGATCTTTCGTGGCAATTCGTGGACAAAATGAGTTTTTAGAAGTTCCCTAAACACAAATTTAACTTGA
Organism: Planctomycetaceae bacterium; assembly: GCA_031282385.1. GTDB lineage: Bacteria > Planctomycetota > Planctomycetia > Pirellulales > Thermoguttaceae > WRKP01. The sequence continues at coordinate 7,413 of JAITDV010000110.1, forward strand.
AGATAAAAAATGAGAAATTTAAACACAATTTTATCTGTTCTATTAATAGTTTTCTTTTTGAGCGCAATAGCAATCGGAAATGTTCTTTCTGCTGAAAATATTGCGCCGTTGGCAACCGTTTCTGCAAACTCCGAATACAGCAATAATTATGCGGCGAAATTTGTTACGGACGGCGTGATTCCTGAAGCAGGAAGCCGCTCCGCAGACCTCAACCATAGTTGGTGCGTTAAAAACGAAACGGCAAAAAATCATGGCGAATTGATGTTCCAATTTCCGCAACAAGTTGAAGTTGAGGAAATTGTTTATTGGGGCAGGACGTCGTTTTTTGTTGCGGAATGTTGGAAAGATTATCAGGTTTTTTTTGACAATCAGACTATTCCTGTTGCCGAAGGAACCTTGCAAATGAAGCACGGCGCACAACGAATTGTTATTCCAAAACAAAAAACGCAAAATATTCGGCTCGTTTTCAATAATTCCTACGGCGGTCTCAACCCCGGCGCAGCCGAAATCATGATCTTCTCCAATTCACCAACCGATAAAGAGTTGCGAAAATTAAGCGGCAACACCGCCCCCGAACTTCTTGCCGATCTTGACGAAAAAACACAAGAATATCTCACCCGCAATTGGAAACAATTTCTTGTGATCAAACGTTTTGAAATTAAATCGTCGCATGTTTACACTTATCATTATGAAGGTTTTCGTGCAGGCGGCGGGTTGTATGTGTTTGATTGTGATGAGTTAAAGAAAAATCCCAACGCGGAGGGAAAATTGTTGGTTCCGTCGCCGGAAGGACAAATTCTTGACGCTGATCTTTCTTACGACGGCAAAACGATTCTTTTCAGTTGGCGGCAAAAACAATCCGAACCGTATCATCTTTGGACAATCAATATTGACGGTACAGGCTTAAAACAATTGACCCGCGGCGCGTGGCATGATTACAACGCTTGCTGGTTACCCGATGGCGATATTGCTTTTTTGACTTCACGAAGTCCGCAATTTGCGTATTGTTGGAATGCTCCGGTTGGGATTTTGCACCGAATGAAACCTGACGGTTCGCAACTTATCCAACTTTCCGCCAACTACCTGAATGATTTCACGCCGAGCGTTATTGACGACGGGAGAATTATTTACAGTCGTTGGGAATACGTGGACAAGCCGGCAATTCCGATTCAGTCGCTTTGGACAATTCATCCCGATGGAACGCAGTTGCAAGTTTATTACGGCAATCGGGTTCTGTCTCCGGCAACTTTCATGGAAGCACGCCAAATTCCTGATTCGTCAAAAATTGTTTGCACGTTAACCGGTCATAACGGACCGACTTACGGCGCAATCGGAATTATTGACCGGCAACAAGGAGTCAATGCTCAGGAAGCAATTCAAAATATTACGCCGGAAATTCCTATTGAAAGAGTTGAGAAAGGTGATGGAAATCGTTGGTCAGTCCAGATTTACAGTTCGCCCTATCCGATTGACGCGGAACGTTTTTTGGTGTCGGCAAGAGGACCGTTATTGGTTCGGACATTTGAACTTGACCCGCAAACGAATCGTCCGTCTGTTGCCGCCATTGTTCTCCCAAGACCAAGCGACGGAATGCAATACTTCAACGCGATACCGATTCGCAGCCGTAAAATTCCAACGGTTTTGTCAAGCCGTATTCCCGAATCGACCCAACCCGATTACGCAACAATAACTATTCAGGATATTTATCGTGGACTTGGTTCGGAGGTGAAACGTGGAGAGGTTGCGGCGATTCGGATTGTGCGGGAGATGCAGAAAACGGTGAGGATTGAACCGCATTTACGCTCGTTTGGTTTTCAGTTTCCGGTGATTTCCTGCGGTGCAACTTACGCGGGCAAAATGATTCTTGGCGATGTTCCGGTTGCGGAGGACGGTTCGGCAACTTTTATCATTGGCAAAGGCGTAACACGTTCATCGGAAGATTATGACCGTTATATTCCAAGTCAGGACAAACGTGATTTTCCTCAAGTTGTTTCGGCAACGGGACCGGTGTATTTTATTGCGTTGGACAAAGAGGGGCGGGCAATTCAACGAATGCGATCTTTTACGCATTTTATGCCCGGTGAAGAGCAAACTTGTGTTGGTTGTCATGAATCGCGGTTATCGACTCCGGTTGTAACAACAAAATTGCCCCAAAGTCTGACCAATAAACCGGTGAAGCCGATATTGCCGAAATGGGCGGAAGTTTCGGAGGATCGGGCGGCGTTTTCACCCGGATTTGATTATGTCCGTGTTGTGCAGCCGGTTTGGAATCGGTACTGTGTTGAGTGCCATAACCCGAAAAACGCGCCCAATGGAATTGATTTGAGTGACGGTTTTACGGATTATTTCAACGTCTCTTACGATGTTCTTGCATCGGAAAAGCAAGGAAAAAACGGCAGTCCGTATATTAGTTGGATTCCAACATACAACGGCGATGAGCAAAATATTTTACGGGTTGAGCCGAAAGAGTGGGGAGCGTATCGAAGTCCGCTTGCGGAGTTGATTCGCAAAGGGCATCCCGATGAAAACGGGAAAAAACGTTTCGAAATGGACGACGAAAGTCGCCGCAAAATTTATGCGTGGATTGATTTGAATGTTCCGTATTATGCTTCGAGTGAAACATCACATCCTGATTTATTGGGTTGTCGCCGGATTTATCCGTCGAATTTGGATACGGTTTTGAATGAGGTTGCGGCGCGACGTTGTGCGGGTTGCCATTCGGACGGGAATGTTGACCGCATGAATTGGATGCGAAGAACGCAAAATCAGTATCAATTTCCACAAGAAAATGCGCGAGGAATTGTTCCGCGTCGAACCTGGGTTCGGATCACGGAACCGGAATTGAATCCGTTTTTGCTTGCGCCGTTAGCGGCGTCATCGGGTGGCACGGAACGTTGCGGAATTATTTTTGCGGACAAAAATGATCCTGATTATCAAAAAATCCTCGATACATTCAAACCGGTAACACAATTACTCGACAA